>JAXJRL010000053.1:0-8409 GCA_036310635.1 Muribaculaceae bacterium
GAATATTGAAACACGGCAAGAGAGCCAAATCACTAATCAAGTATGGTCTGGAAGAAATCGCAAACGTTCTTCTAAGACCGCTCTACAAGCCGAAATTCGATGTGTTCAAATTTTTGTCATGTACTTAATAAAAAGATTAAAAAATCATAGTGCCTGCCCCGGATTAGGAGAATGTTTCATCGTGGCGAGTAACTGCCACATTTATCTGCGAATCGGAACTCTATGAATATCACCCTTCCTTTTGAGTAATAGGATTCCAGCCGGAAGAATCCAATTATGCAAAAAACTACTGTACGCAACATTCACCGAACCGAATCACATTCCAACCGATGGCTCTTCAAAACCATTGCTGCCAACAGCGGTCAATACCTGGAAAGGGGCAGAGATTTTCAAATAAACATAGGCGTATGTGGTCCAAAACCTGCTACGATGATATTTAGTATTCAATGATCCTAAATTCTTCATCCCCGTAGTTGTCTCGGACGAAATAAATGCCAAATGTTACTACTGCGGTCGTAAAATCAACTGAGTCAGTACATCAGGTGACGCTTTGACCTGTTTTTCCACCCCGCTCGGTATTCCTTGTCGGTGAAATATACTTTCAGGTCTGCATTGTATTCTTTGTCAGTGAAATACACCACCTTGTCAGCGCGATATTGCTTGTCCGTGAAATACCACACACCTTTGTTTTCAGAGGCTTTGGTCCGATACTCTTTGTCAGTTCTGAACACAACAATGTCTGCCTGATATTCGCGGTCCACAACATACACTTTCACATCGGCATTGTATTCGGCATTGGTCGAGTACACTTTCTGTGCATGCACACTCATCGCGCTTGCAAGCATCACTGCGCCTGCTATGGCTGTCTTTCTTATTCTCATAATTGTCAGTGGTTTTACAACCGCAAATATAGTGTTTTTTGCTCTCTTAACAACCATCCCCCACCCCTCTGTTTGCTTATTTCCTCAATCTGGAGTAATTTTGTACTCATAAACCACACACTGAACATCATGTCTGAGTCCAACTGCTCTGCCCCAAATATCACACCCGCCGATCCTCGCGCCACGTCGATGGCGGATTTCATGTATCCCCTGCCCGATGAGCGCATCGCCAAGCATCCCTGTCCTGTCCGCGACGAGTGCAAGCTGCTCGTTGCCGATGCCGACGGTGTCAAGGCCGACGCCATATTCCGCGATATCGCCGACTTTCTGCCTGCCGACTCGCTCCTGGTCTGCAACAATACCCGCGTCATCAATGCCCGCGTCCGTATGCGCAAATCCACCGGAGCTCTCATCGAGATTTTCTGCCTCGAACCGCTCGAGCCTGCCGACTATGAACGCAGTTTTGCAGCCCACAGTTCCTGCACTTGGCTCTGCCTGGTAGGCAATTCCAAGAAGTGGAAAGAGGGCGCGCTTGAGCTCGATCTCACCATCGAAGGCTCGCCTGTCACTCTCCGCGCCGAGCGTTCCGTCCTGGCCGCTCAGCATTCCGAGTCGATGTCATGGGCGGTGACGTTCTCATGGAACGACTCGCGATTCACTTTCGCTCAGGTCATTGAGGCTGCCGGCGTCATCCCCATCCCGCCCTATCTCAACCGCGACACCGAGGACTGCGACAGCAAGGACTACCAGACAGTCTTTTCACGCATCAACGGCTCCGTTGCCGCCCCCACTGCCGGCCTGCATTTCACTGAGCGCGTGCTTGCCTCTCTCGCCGACAAGGGCATAGAGCGTCGCGAGGTCACTCTCCACGTCGGAGCCGGCACGTTCCAGCCGGTCAAAAGCGCCGACATAGGCGGCCACCGCATGCACTCTGAATTCATTGTTGTGGGGCGTGATCTCATAACCGAGCTGATGACGTCCCCGAAAAGGATAATCGCCGTGGGCACCACATCGGTGCGCACTCTTGAGAGTCTCTACCACGCCGGTTGTCTCATCAGCCAAAACCGCTGGGACGGCGAAGTGCCCCAATGGTATCCCTACGAAGCAAGCCATCCCCATCTCTCTGTCAAACAGTCAATGGAGGCCCTTCTCGGATGGCTCGATGCCAACCATTCCGACCATTTCACCGCCTCAACGCGTCTGATTGTCGCACCGGGTTACAGCTATAATATTGTAAAAGGCATGGTCACAAACTTCCACCAGCCGGGCTCCACGCTCCTGCTGCTTGTTTCGGCAATGATAGGCCTGACCTGGCGCACCGTCTACAACCACGCGCTCGCCTCCGACTATCATTTCCTAAGCTACGGCGACGCCTGCCTTTTCCTCCCCAAACTCTGAAGTTATGCAACGCTATAATCCACAACCATGAGCACAGAAAGCTATCCAGTTGTCAAACTTATGACAATACAACCTGTTTCAGGAACAATTGCCTATTTCGTTAATAATTTTAGCGATGAAGCAGAAGAATTTTGGTATCCTCATCATGCTGCAATATTTGTAGTGAAAGAAAACGCGAATGCCACCCAAAACTTTGTATACGTATACCTTGACGATGATTTAACTGCGCCATGTGCAATTACCACCGGATTTAACAAAGAGGATCCGGCTCTACCAATTGTACGCCTTACTAATCATACCCCTGGAAGGACTCTGCGTGTTACGGATGTTATCTATGCTGACGACTTCAAAAAACTTCTATCTGCCATACAACGGTGTCGCCATGAAACAGATTACGCCCCGGAGGATAGTATTAAGGTAGAATGTGCTAAAGCTATTAGAGAGGACATCGATTTTCTTAAGGAAGAACTTTCTTTAAAGGGGCTGAAGATGTTCAGTAATGTTGAACGACTCTGTGAGGAAGAAATTGAATCTGCGAAGTATTTTCTTGACAATTTTTACAGAGAAGTCTAATATTTGGGGGTTCCATCGGAACTGTCGGGTTTGCGTGGCTTAGCCACCGAGTCTTAAGTCTCGACCAAAAGGCCTCGATCCCAAATACATATATACCATGATTATTAAAGAGCGTCCTGTTATTACTTGGTTGCTTTCTTCGGATACGCAAAAAGTACCGGACAATGTAGTAAAAGCTAGGCTGACTACGAAAGCAAATGAAGACATACTAAATTCGGAAATGACTTTCCTATATAATATTCTTAAGAACAAGCCTAACTTTGGCTTGCCTGAGTTATTGATGCCTTCATTTGAAAGAATTATGGAGAAGTCAGCACCTGCCTTTGGCAAGGTAATGAAGAAACTTTACCATGAATTCAGCGAAAATGACGAATGTGGCATTTTGCTCAATAGAAATAATGTAACTACTGTATATGGGTTTGGAGGCGGGGAACTCTTTGTATGGTATTTTCAGGAGAAAATGGGCAAAAGCATTTTAACATTCGCCGCCTCTGCAGAACCGATTGATGACCATATACGCATTCATTGTAACGAGGATCTTCTGAGGGATGACAGACTATTTAGGGGTACCAGGGAAGAACGCATAAATTCCGTTTTGGAAGCGTTGAATACTTTATTCGTTTATGTTGCAGTCAAGAAGTATGTCAAGGTTGAAACCGTTATAATTCCCCAAGATGTATTTAAGGATGTTGATGACACACCACTGCAATATGTGGAAAAGAAGAAAGTCGTAAATCAGCTCGGCCAAGAGGTAATAGTCATGGACTCGAAATGGTTTCGCAAAATTATCAACGACAACGATATACCGGTGCGAGGATTTTTCCGTATGCAGAATAAGAAAAATGAATTTGGAGAATGGTACAAGGAGTTGATATTTGTTGACCCATTTATACGACATGGCTATCATAGAGATGCAATTATTGAAAAGGACGCTGATGAAACTGAGGGCGATACACAAGCGCCCGAGCTGACGTGAACCGAGCCTAAGGTCTCGGCCGTTCGGCTTACATCTCCATTGCGAAGCAGCCTTGGGGTAGCACTTTTTGTTTGGGAGCGGAAGAAAGTTGGGAGGCGGCAACCGCTCGGGAGAGATGATTTTGTTTAGAGGTATATAGCGGTGGCATTCTATAGGCGAGTCTGACATGGTTTCGACTCGGCTTCTTCTGTTGCGGCATCGATTTCCTGATACGGGTTACCTTCTCTTTGTTTCAGCCACGGCTGATACACCTTTCAGCACGTCCCGGTAAAATTCTTACTGCTTGTAAGATTACTCAACAAAGCAGAAAAAATTATTCGTTACAGGCCTTTGATTCGGTCCGGATTCTTTGCCACAAAGTCTTTCCACGAGCTGGCCGATGTTGTCTTTATCGGCTTGCTCGACTCATAGTAGTGGCACAGTGCCGCGGCCAGTGCGTCGGTGGCGTCAAGTTCCAGGCCCTCAAGGGCTTGCTGGTCAAGCCCGAGTATGCGGCGGAGCATTTCACGCACTTGCTCTTTCGATGCCGAGCCGTTACCGGTCACTGCCATCTTTATTTTGCGCGGCTCGTACTCGGTAATGGGTATTTCGCGCGCCAGCACAGCCGCCATGGCCACGCCCTGTGCGCGTCCCAACTTGAGCATCGACTGCACGTTTTTCCCGAAAAATGGTGCCTCGATAGCCAGCTCGTCCGGTCTGTATTGCTCCACAAGGCCGGTCACACGCTCATATATGCGGCGCAGACGCATATAATGGTTCTCAAACTTGCTCAGACGTATCACTCCCATTGCCACGAGTTTAGGCATCTTGCCCCCTGTCTGCAGCAGCCCGTAGCCCATAAGGTTAGTGCCGGGGTCTATTCCCAGTATGATTTTCGGTTTGTTGGCCGCTGTGCCCTCTGCCGCTGTCATTCGCAAACCTGGAGGTAGGTAGTGAAGAATGCCAGTTTCTGCGTTCCGAAGATCCGCAATGCCTCGGCTCTCAGCTTGGCGCCCTCGCTGTCGTGCCAGCGGCGAGCCGTTGCCAGGCTCTCAGCCTCGAGCTGGCAGGCTATGCTGCATCCGTCCACATCGTCAGCCTTGCCGCCAAGCACTCGCGCGGTGCGCGGTTTGCTCATCAGTCCTGACTCCACCGCTGCCGGTGTGTACACTTCTTTCAGCCATGTCAGCAGGTCGTTGCGCAACGCGCAGTGTATATGGAATGTGGTATTGAGTATAATCATAGTCGGTTCTTAGGCTTTATCTTTTGTGTGGCGCGGAAATTTCCGCACGCCATGTTCATTTCTTTCCCATTTTCTCGCGCACACGGGCGGCGATGAATCGCGGCACAAAGGCCATGTGGCGCAGCACAGTGGGGATGAGTCCGTAATAGTAGCTCATTATCTTGAAACGCTCCTTCAGCGAGGCTTTTCGGTTCTGGGTGGTGGTGCCCTCCAGCAGATAGTCCACCAGCACTTTACCGGTGTATTTGTTCAGTCGTGAATGCTGGAGACAGCGTATGCACCAGTCATAGTCGGCCGAATAGCGCCATTTCATCCTATACAGCGGAGCTATCTGACGCAGCACAAAAAATGCCTGGTGGCACACCAGCATACCGTGCCTGAACGACTTGAAGTCGAGGTGCTCAGGCGCCGTCAGATGTCGCTTGGCAATGAAATTACCATCCGCATCCACAAGGTCTGTCTGACCGTAAATCACTCCCGGCGAGAGTTTCCCGGTCGACGCTTCGGCCACTGTCGCAAGCGTGTCAGGGCTGTGGAACCGGTCCCCGGCGTTCAGAAACACCACGTATTTGCCTCGCGCACTGCCAAGTCCTTTGTTCATGGCATCGTATATGCCGTGGTCGGGCGACGAGAACACTCGAGTTCGCTCCGTCTTCAGCTCGTCCACGAGCGCAAGCGTACGGTCGGTCGACACGCCGTCTATGACTATGTGCTCGTAGTCATCAAAGCTCTGACTTGCAACGCTTTGCATGGTGGCAACCACCGTCGCTTCTGCGTTGTAGGTCACTGTGATAATGCTGATTAATGGGTCTTGCAGCATGGCTGTTTCTTTTTGACGGTGCAAAATTATAAATAATATATTGGATGACAAAATAAAAAGCGCTAACTTTGCAACAGAAATGTAATATTTTCGTAATGCAACATCTGCTTGCCTTTGCATTTTTATTCCGTCCTTTGTATCGGCTAAGGAGCTGCGAGCACCCAAAGTGACGCTCGTAGATGCCTTCCCTACCAAGTCAAAGAACAAATTAAATCAATTCAATATCACATATTCACTCTCGTAAAATGAAAAAAGAGCGTCTCATCCTGCTCGGTCTCGGCCTCATGGCAGCATCCTCGGCCTCCGCGGTTACCCCGCTGTGGCTGCGCGATGTCGTCATCTCCCCCGACGGCTCTCGTATCGCCTTCTGCTACAAGGGCGACGTCTGGACTGTCCCCACAGCCGGAGGCACGGCCAACCGTCTCACCACTCTGTCTTCCTACGAAGCCAACCCCGTCTGGAGCCCCGACGGCAAACAGATTGCCTTCAGCTCCGACCGCCACGGCAACTTCGACATCTTCGTCGCTCCAGCCGACGGCGGATCGGCCAAGCGCCTCACTTTCAACTCCCAGTCTGAAATCCCCGAGGCGTTCAGCCCCGACGGCAAGGAGGTCTATTTCTCCGCAGCCATCCAGGATCCCGCCTCAAGCGCCATGTTCCCCTCCTCGCGCATGAGCGAACTCTACGCTGTCCCCGTCAAGGGCGGCGCCACTCGCCAGGTGCTCGCCACTCCCGTCAAGCGCATGTCGTGGGGCGGCAACGGCAAGGCCGACTGGTTCCTCTACCAGGACGTCAAAGGCTTTGAGGACGAATGGCGCAAGCACCACACTTCATCCGTCACCCGCGACATCTGGCGCTACGATGCCTCAACCGGCAAGCACACCAACCTCACAAACCGCGGCGGCGAGGACCGCGACCCGGTCGTTGCCGGCGACAAGGTCTTCTTCCTCAGCGAGCGCAACGGAGGCACCATGAATGTCTACGAGGCTCCGCTCTCCGACCTGTCCAATCCCAAGGCTGTTACCTCGTTCAAAACTCACCCCGTGCGCTTCCTCTCTCGCGGCGCCGACGGCACGCTGTGCTACACTTACGACGGCGAAATCTACACTCAGCGCCCCGGCGCTAAGCCCGCCAAGGTCGCCATCAACGTTGTCGAGGATCTCGACAACCCCATCGAGAAAATCTCTGTCCGCAATATGGGCGGCGCTGTCCCCTCCCCCGACGGCAAGAGCGTGGCATTCACCAGCCGCGGCGAGGTTTTCGTCACCTCCACCGAGTACAACACCACCAAGCAGATAACCCACACCCCTGGCTCTGAGCGCATCCTCAGCTGGGCTCCCGACGGCAAATCGCTCTACTACGAGAGCCGCCGCAACGGTCGCGCCAACATCTATCGCGCCACTCTCGGCCACGCCGACGACCCCAACTTCGAGAATGCCACCACCATCAAGGAGGAGGCCCTCTTCAAGGACGACGGCAAGGAGCGCATGGTTCCCCAGGTGTCGCCCGACGGCAAAAAGCTCGCCTTCATCGCTGACCGCACCAAGCTCATGGTCATGGACCTCAAGAGCAAGAATGTGCGCCAGCTCACCGACGGCTCCACCTACGCCTCGCGCAGCGGCGGCTTCAACTACACTTGGAGCCCCGACTCAAAGTGGATCGCACTCGAGATCATGGCCCGCAAGCACGAGCCCTACTCCGACGTAGCCATCATCAACGTTGACAACGGTCAGATGACCAACCTCACCAACTCCGGCTACTTCGCCGAGATGCCCCGTTGGGTCCTCGACGGCAACGCCCTGCTCTTCGCCACTGACCGCTACGGCATGCGCAACCATGCCTCTTGGGGCTCGCTCTCCGACGTCATGATCGTATTCCTCAACCAGGACGCTTACGACCGCTTCCGCCTCAACGCCGAAGACTTCGCTCTGCTCAAGGAGGCCGACAAAAAGGCTGAGAAGGAGGCCGACAAGAAGGACGACAAGAAGTCGGACAAAAAGGCTGACAAGAAGGAGGCCAAAAAGGACGACAAATCTATCAAGGTGGAGCTCGACGGCATCACCGACCGCGTTGTCCGCCTCACACCCATGTCCACCAACCTCTCCGACATGATCATCCCTGCCGACGGCGAGAATCTCTACTACATCATCTCTGCCGCCACCGGCACCCAGCTCTGGAAGAAGTCGCTCCGCAAGGACGACCACAAACTCGTGGCCTCTGTCTCTGGCGGCCGAGGCTTTGAGGTCACTCCCGACGGCAAGTCCATCTTCATCACCGGCTCCTCGGTGCGCAAGTTCGACCCCAAGAGCGACAAGCTCACACCGGTCTCGGCTTCCGCCACCATGAATCTCGACCATGCCGCTGAGCGCGCCTGGATGTTCGACTACATGGCCATCGAGGAGGGCGAGCGTTTCTACAACACCAACATGCACGGCATCGACTGGCCCGCAATGACTGCCCACTACCGCAAGTTCATGCCCCACATCGCCAACAACTACGACTTCGCCGAACTCCTCAGCGAAATCCTCGGCGAGCTCAA
>JAXJRL010000054.1:0-2497 GCA_036310635.1 Muribaculaceae bacterium
TAATTTTGCACTCTCTAACGCAAAACGCATTTACCACTCTGATAGTTCAAACGCAACCGGGCCGAATCATGAAACTTCGCAACATACTCCTGCTCACGCTGTGCATAGCCGTGGTGATGTTCATCCCTTGGCTCGGGGTCACCGACTTCTACTCGAAGGGCGAGCCCCGCGAGGCGATAGTGGCGGTGAGCATGTTGGAAAGCGGCAACTGGGTGTTGCCGGAGAGCTATGGCTCGGACATAGCCTACAAGCCGCCGTTGCTGGCTTGGCTGATAGGGGTGTGTTCGGTGGTGCTCAACGGCGGCGTAGTCAATGAGTTCACCTCGCGTCTGCCGTCGGCGCTTGCGGCGTGCCTGTTGCTGTGCGGCACTGCGGCAGTGGTGTTCAGGCAGCGTGGTTTCTACCGTGCGCTGGTGACCGTCGTGGTGACGGCCACATCGTTCGAGGTGATGCGTGCGGCCGAAGCGTGCCGTGTGGACATGCTGCTGGCGGCCTTCACCTGCTGCGGACTCTACGCCATTTGGGCCATGCGGCGACGGTGGTGGTGGAGCCTTGTGGCTGTGGTCATGCTATCGGGCGCGGCGCTGGCCAAAGGGCCTGTGGGAGTGCTGCTTCCGTGCCTGGCGGCGTGGATTTACGGACTGCTGCGCGGCGACAACTTTTTCAGGGTTACGCTGAGTCTGGCGGCTGTGTGCGTGGCCTCGTTTGCGGTGCCTGCGTTGTGGTACTATGCCGCTTACCAGCAGGGCGGCGAGGACTTCCTGCGCCTGGTGCTTGAGGAGAACCTAGGCCGCCTGACAGGCACCATGAGCTATGACAGCCATGTGAACCCCTGGTGGTACAATGTCACGTCGATGCTGGCCGGTCTGCTGCCGTGGACCGTGCCGGCGCTGATGGTGCTGTTCTATCCGAGCATACGCCGGGGCATAAAGCATGCGTGGCAGACGCGCGACCGCGGCTGGGGACTTTTTGCGGTCACCGCCTTTGCCACCATATTCGTGTTCTACTGCATACCCGAGAGCAAGCGGAGCGTGTACCTGTTGCCGTGCTACCCCTTTGCTGCCTACGGCATTGCATGGCTGCTGATCAAGGCCGGGCGCTCACCGATAATCAACTGGTGGACAGTGGTGATGGGCGTGATAGGCGTGGCGGCGCCGCTGGTTTTTGTGGCCGGCGCCCTGGGCTGGATTCCGGGGCTGCGCCTCGCCGAGCTCCACTGGTGGCTGTGGCCTGTGGCGTTCACGCCGCTGAGCCTGGCGGTGTGGATGTTTATGACCAGGGACCGCAAGGAGTACAACATATCGCTGGCCATGGCTATGACAGTGGCTGTCTATGTTGCCTACAACGGGGCATTTATGCCCATGGTGCTGAATGCGCGGAGCGATTTCGAGGCGGCACGGGTCATTGAGAACACTGTCCCGGAGGACGCGCCCATAGTTGGTGTGATCGAGGAGGACAGCCTGATACGCTACTACAGCCTGAATTTTTACCTGGGCGACCGCCTGCGCCGGAGCACCACAATGGCCGAGGCTCCGGATTCGGCATGGGTGCTGACCGGCAGCGCCTATGGCACCGATGCTTTCAGCGAGCGCGACACCGTGATGATAAGTCGCCGCGAGAGCGACACGCGCCTGCCTGTATACCTGCTGAGCCCCGTGCGCCGCGACAAGTGAGCGCGCGAGCAACAGAACAATTGTTGCAGTTCGCTTTTTATAATGTAAAGGCGGACAAAACAGAGGCGAAAACCGATACGCGGTTTGGGAAATAATTGCTAAATTTGCATCGTCAGAAAGTGCTGTCCGCCGGCACAAGTTCCTATCACTACACAGACCATTATGATTGAGCGTATTATCATCATTGACAACGTTGACCCGGTGGTGTTCTACGGCGTGAACAATGCCAACATCCACCTGATTCGCAGCCTCTTCGCCAAACTGCGCATTACAGCGCGCGGCTCGGTGATCAAGGTGCTGGGCGAGGACAACGAAACGGCGGAATTCGAAAGGAAAATCAAGGAGCTGGCCGAGCATGCCGAGAAATACAACCGGCTGACCGAGGAAACCATCCTCGACGTGGTCAAGGGCACGCCTCCCGCCGAGCTCAAGCGCGACGACGTAATCATCTATGGCATAAACGGCAAGCCCATCATGGGTCGCACTCCCAACCAGCAGAAGCTTGTCGAGACCTACTCCAAGAACGACCTCACCTTCGCCATGGGCCCCGCCGGCACCGGCAAGACCTACATAGCCATCGCTCTGGCCGTGCGCGCCCTGAAGAACCGCGAGGTGAGGAAGATCATTCTGTCGCGTCCGGCAGTGGAGGCCGGCGAGAAACTCGGTTTCCTGCCCGGCGACATGAAGGACAAGATAGACCCGTACCTGCAGCCCCTCTACGACGCCCTGGAGGACATGATACCGGCAGTGAAACTGCGCGAGTACATGGAAACCAAGGTGATACAGATAGCCCCGCTGGCCTTTATGCGCGGCCGCACGCTCAA
>JAXJRL010000055.1:0-37038 GCA_036310635.1 Muribaculaceae bacterium
CATGGTCGCAAGAACTATGCGTTTTATCCTATTGTCATCGCCGATAGCAGGGCACCACGAGATGGTAGATTTATTGAAAGGATAGGTTCCTATAATCCGAACACTAATCCTGCTACAATTACTCTTAACTTCGAGCGGGCTTTGTATTGGGTGATGTGCGGTGCAGAACCCACTGACACCGTGCGTGCAATTCTGTCGGACGAGGGCGTTATGCTCATGAAGCACCTCCTCGGCGGCGTTAAGAAAGGCGCTTTCGACGAGGCTGAGGCTCAGCGTCGTTTCGAAGCCTGGAAGGCCAACCGACTCCAGAAAGTAGAGAAGATGAAGGCAACCATGGCCGACAAGGCTCAGCTCGCCGCCAAGGAGCGCTTCGAGCACGAGCAGGCCAAGAACGCCGCCAAGGCAGAGGTTGTGGCCAAGAAGAAGGCCGAGCTCGCCGCCGCCAAGGCTGAAGCCGAGGCAGCTGCAGCTGCCGCAGCTCAGGAAGCCGAAGCACCCGCAGAGGCTCCCGCAGCAGAGGGCGCTGCCGAATAAGGCACAGCTCCATCCTCAGCCATAAAGGCACCAACGCACTTTTCACACCGACAGCCGTTCGGGAAGGCACAAGCCCTCCATACGGCTGTCGGCTGTTTTTTTATGCAACGGACATGCGCCCCATCATAAAAGCCCACGGGCGCAGGGGTTAAGCCACGTCGCGGCAAAGGCGCCTCCGCCGCAGCGATAAAGTCCTGACAGAGGGCAAAAGAGAGTTTGCCGATTGGCAGAAATTTTTGTAACTTTGCGAAAATTTGTGTGCACGTGCCGCTACGCCATTTGCGCCAGAAACGCAATGGAGCGTCAAAGCACCACACATACGTCTGACCATCAGCACATAAGCCAATCAGGCCCTAAAACCATTCAAGAGAAAACAAAAGAAAAAAGACCATACATATCACCACCAAGGTTATGAAAAAATTCCCGGAATACACAGGCTTCAACCTGTCGGAGATCAACAAGACGATGCTTGCCGACTGGAAGGAGCGCCATCTGTTCGAGACCAGCGTGAAAGAGCGCGAGGGATGTCCCACATTCGTATTCTTCGAAGGCCCCCCATCGGCCAACGGCATGCCCGGCATCCACCATGTGCTGGCCCGCACCATCAAGGACGTGTTCTGCCGCTACAAGACCATGAAGGGCTTCCACGTGAAGCGCAAAGCCGGATGGGACACCCACGGACTGCCCGTAGAGCTGGGCGTTGAGAAAAGCCTGGGCATAACCAAGGAGGACATCGGCAGCAAAATCAGCGTTGACGACTACAACAAGGCATGCCGCCACGAGGTGATGAAGTTCACCCGCGAGTGGGAAACCCTCACTGACATGATGGGTTACTGGGTTGACATGCGCGATCCCTACATCACTTACGACAACCGCTACATCGAGAGCGTGTGGTGGCTTCTGCGCCAGCTTTATGACAAAGGCTACCTGTACAAAGGCTACACCATCCAGCCCTACTCACCGGCAGCAGGAACCGGCCTGTCGAGCCACGAGCTCAACCAGCCTGGATGCTACCGCGACGTGAAGGACACCACCTGCACGGCCCAGTTTGTGATGACCGAACCCAAGGACGACATGAAAGGGTGGGGCACTCCCTGCTTCCTGGCATGGACCACAACTCCGTGGACTTTGCCCTCCAACACCGCCCTGTGCGTGGGTCCGTCAATCGACTATGACGTGGTGCGCACCTACAACCCCTACAACGGCGAGAAAATCACCGTAGTAGTGGCTGACGCGCTTGCCAAGAGTGTGCTCGGCGCAAAAGGCGAGGGCATGCCTCTTGAAGAATACAACAAGGGCGACAAAGTGGTGCCCTGGCAGGTTGTGGGCCACTACAAAGGCTCGGAACTGGTGGGCATGCACTATGAGCAGCTCATGCCCTGGGTCAATCCCGGCGAAGGCGCATTCCGCGTAATCCCCGGCGACTATGTTTCAACCGACGACGGCACTGGCATCGTGCACATTGCCGGCACTTTCGGTGCCGACGACAACCGTGTGTCCAAACAGAACGGCATTCCGCCCCTCCACCTCATCGACCGCGACGGCAACATCCGCCCGATGGTGGACCTGAAAGGCCGCTTCTACCGTCTGGAGGACCTGGATGACCAGTTTGTGAAAGAGCACGTGAACGTGGCCGAATACGAGCCCTGGGCAGGCAAATTCGTGAAAAACGCCTACAACCCCGAGGCCGACGATAAGACTGAAACTCTCGACGTGGAGCTGTGCATGTGGATGAAGCAGCACGGCAAAGTGTTCAGAATAGAAAAGCATGTGCACAGCTATCCCCACTGCTGGCGCACAGACAAACCCGTGCTGTACTACCCGCTCGACAGCTGGTTTATCCGCACCACCGCCTCGCGCGAGCGCCTCATGGAGCTCAACGAGACCATCAAGTGGAAGCCCGCCAGCACCGGCAGCGGCCGTTTCGGCAAATGGCTTGAGAATCTTCAGGACTGGAACCTGTCGCGCAGCCGCTACTGGGGCACACCCCTTCCCATCTGGCGCACCGAAGACGGCCAGGAGGAAGTGTGCATGGGCAGCGTAGAGGAACTCTACAACGCCATCGACAAAGCCGTTGCTGCCGGCGTGATGAAGAGCAACCCCTGGAAGGACAAGGGATTCGTGCCCGGCGACTACAGCAAGGAGAACTACGAAAAGATAGATCTGCACCGCCCCTATGTGGACGACATCGTGCTGGTGAGCGCCAGCGGAAAACCCATGCGCCGCGAGACAGACCTGATCGACGTGTGGTTCGACTCGGGTTCCATGCCTTTCGCCCAGATGCACTATCCCTTTGAAAACAAGGAGAAAGTGGAGAGCGGAGAAGTGTTCCCCGCCAACTTCATCGCCGAAGGTGTGGACCAGACCCGCGGATGGTTCTTCACCCTCCATGCCATCGCCGGCATGGTGTTCGACACCGTGGCCTACAAGGCTGTGGTCTCCAACGGCCTGGTGCTTGACAAAAACGGCAACAAGATGTCGAAACGTCTCGGCAACGCCGTCAACCCCTTTGAAGCCATTGAGAAATACGGCAGCGACCCCCTGCGCTGGTATATGATCAGCAACTCGTCGCCATGGGACAACCTGAAGTTCGACCCGTCGGGCGTTCAGGAGTCGGCACGCAAGATGTTCGCCACCCTTTACAACACCTACTCATTCTTTGCCCTCTACGCCAATGTAGACGGCTTTGATCCCAAGGCTCCGCAGGTGCCCATGGAGAAGCGTCCGGAGATAGACCGCTGGATCATCTCGCTACTGAACACACTCATCAGCGACGTTGAGACCGCCCTTGACGACTACGAGCCCACCCGCGCAGCACGCGCCATCGGCGAGTTTGTTGGCGACGACCTGTCCAACTGGTATGTGCGCCTGAACCGCAAGCGTTTCTGGGGCGGCGGCATGACCGAGGACAAGCTGGCAGCATACCAAACTCTGTACCAGTGTCTTGAAACCGTGGCACGACTGATTGCCCCCATCGCTCCCTTCTATGCCGACCGCCTGTGGCGCGACCTTCAGGAGGACAACGAAAAGAGCGTGCACCTGGCCGAATTCCCCAAAGCCGACCCCACACTCGTGGACCGCGACCTGGAGGAGCGCACCAAGCTGGCACAGACCATCACATCGATGGTGCTGGCACTGCGCCGCAAGGTTAACATCAAGGTGCGCCAGCCTCTGAGCACTCTTATGGTGCCCGTCACCGACGACACCCAGCGCAAACGTCTGGAGGCCATCTGCAACCAGGTGCTCACCGAGGTGAATGTCAAGGAGATGAAGATTGTCAGCAGCGACGAGGGCGTCCTGGTGAAGCGCATCAAGCCCGACTTCAAGAAGCTCGGCCCGAAGCACGGCAAGAACATGAAGGCAGTGGCCGCCGCCATCAGCGCCATGGACACCGCCGCCATCAACGCCATGGAGAAGGCCGGATATGCCGAAGTGGACGTTAACGGCACTCCCACCCGCGTGGACCTCTGCGATGTGGAAGTATACTCGGAAGACATCCCCGGATGGCTCGTGGCCAACGAGGGCACTGTGACCGTGGCCCTCGATGTGACTCTCACTCCCGAGCTCAAGCAGGAAGGTCTGGCACGCGACATCGTGAACCGCATCCAGAACATCCGCAAGAGCCGCGACTACGACATAACCGACCGCATCAACCTGGTGTTCAAGAAAAATCCCGAGACAGACGAGGCTCTGAAGAACTTTGGCAGCTACATCGCCGCCCAGGTGCTGGCCGAAGCTGTGGCCACCGCCGACACGCTGGGCGACAGCGAAAGCGTGGAGCATCTGGACATTGACGGCATCATGGTCGACGTGGACGTTACCAAAGCCTGAAAAAGGCCCGCAACCACCGCAAAAACATCAAAAACAATGAGCGACAACAACAAAGTTCGATACAGCGACGAAGAACTGCAGGAGTTCAAGGAACTCATTCAGGAAAAGCTGGATAAAGCCATGCGCGAATTTGAATACCTGCGCAGCGTGGTCATGAATTCGGACGGCAACGGCGTGCAGGACACATCGCCCACCTTCAAGGTGCTTGAAGAGGGTGCCGGCACCCGCGACAAGGAAGATGCCGCCCGCATGGCCGAGCGCCAGCGCAAGTTCATCCAGCACTTGCAGGCGGCGCTTGTCCGGATAGAGAACAAGACCTACGGAATTTGCCGCATCACCGGCAAACTGATCCCCAAGGAGCGCCTGCGCGCTGTGCCCCACGCCACTCTGAGCGTGGACGCCAAGGCTGACAAGCGCTGAACCCAACACAGACGAAATCAGCACATGAAAATGAGCAAAGGCTGGCTGGCAGCCGCAATCTGCCTTGCAGTCATATTGACAGACCAGATCATAAAGTTCTGGGTGAAGACCCATTTCTACTGGGGCGAGGACTACGAGATAGCCTCGTGGTTCCACCTGAGATTCATCCAGAACAACGGCATGGCATTCGGAATGGAGCTTGGCAGCAAGCTGTTTCTGAGCGTGTTCCGCATAGTTATGGTGGGCCTGCTCACATATTATATGGTGATTCTGAGCCGCAAAGAGAGCGTCAAGGCCGGATACATGGCCTGCATAGCGCTGATCACGGCCGGAGCCGCCGGCAACATCATTGACTGCGTGTTCTACGGCGAGATATTCAGCAACCCTCTGCCGCCGGCCGTGGCTCAGGTGGTTCCCTGGGGCGAAGGCTATGCCGGGCTGATGCACGGAATGGTGGTGGACATGTTCTACTTCCCGTTGTGTTCCTGGACATGGCCCGACTGGTTGCCTTGGATAGGCGGCGACGACTTTACGTTCTTCGACCCCGTGTTCAACTTCGCCGATGCGGCCATCAGCGTGGGCATTGTGCTGCTGATAACATGCTACTATAAGACCCTCGGCGGCACAGCTGAAACTGCAACACAGTCCGACAGCGACAAAAAAGAAGCCTAACACACTGCACATCAATATGACAGAGTTCGGAAACATACTCAAACGGGCAATGGCCACAGCTGCCGCAGCAACGGTGCTGTGGTCATGCCAGCGTGTTCCCGACCATGTGATAAAGCCCGATGACATGGCGCCCCTGCTTGCCGACCTTTCGGTGGCAGAGAGCGTCGTGGAGATGAACTATTCGAATTACAGCTCCGACTCGGCGCGCAAGGCTCTGAAACAGGCAGTGCTTGAGCGCTACGGCGTGGACCAAGCCAAGCTCGACACTTCGTTCGTGTGGTACGGCGGCCATCTCGACATGTTTATGGACATCTGCGATGATGCCGACAAGCTGCTGCAGGAGCGCGTGGACAAGAGCGAAGCCGTGGCCGCCGCCATTGCCGCCACCTCCGTGTCGGGCGACTCGGTGGACGTGTGGGGACAGCGCCGCCAATTCGGCATCGACAGCAAGTCGGCCGGAAGCGTGCTTACCTTTAACATCAAGAGCGACGGCAACACCCGCCCCGGCGACAGCTACACATGGCGCGCCAAGATATTCAACATGGGCGACGGCCGAGGCCGGTGGGGCATGGTGGCCGAATACACCGACGGCACACTTGAGACACTCGACATGGACCTGGGCGGCGAAGACTGGCACCAGCTCAGCTTCTACACCGACTCAACGCGCACCATGAGCCGCATGTACGGCTACATGCGTCTGCCGGCACGAGCCACAGTCCAATACCTGGACAGTGTGGAGCTGGTGCGCAAGCGCGTCAACCGCCAGGAATACATGCAACGCTACCGCCAGCGCGCATACACCAATGTGAAATGAGGCATACCCAGGCTACAGTTCGCCGTATTCTGGCACGCGAAATCAGTGTTGACGGCCGCGCCGTGATGGAGGAATGCCGTCTGAAAGTGCTCACCGTCTATGCCGACAGCACCTATGACATAAATCCATACGGCGGAACCGAGACAGCCGGCACCGAATGGTCAGACACCCCCGTGCAGGTGGTTACCGCCGACACCAATCATGTGGCCGAAATAAGACATACGGCCCGACTGAACAGCCAACCGAACAAATGATATCGATAAACAATCTTACGGTAGAATTCAGCGCCAAATCGCTGTTCGACAACATAAACTACGTAATCAACACTCGTGACAAGATCGCCCTTGTGGGCAAAAACGGCGCCGGCAAGAGCACCATGCTCAAAATCATAGCCGGCCTGCAGCAGCCCACCTCCGGCACAGTGTCGATCAGCAACGACACCACCGTGGGCTACCTGCCCCAGCAGATGCAGGTGAGCGACACCGAGACCGTGATGGGCGAGGCCCGCAAGGCGTTCGCACACGTGGACGCACTTCGCGAAAAGCTTGACCGCCTCAACCGACAGCTGGCCGAGCGCACCGACTATGAGAGCGAAACGTACGCCGAACTGATCGAGCACATGACCACCCTGAGCGAACAGCTGCAGATGGTGGAGAGCGAGAACAGCATAGCCGAGATAGAGAAAACCCTTACCGGCCTTGGATTCGAGCGCAGCGACTTCGACCGTCCCACTTCCGAATTCTCCGGCGGCTGGCGCATGCGCATCGAGCTGGCCAAGATTCTGCTGCAGCGCCCCGATGTGCTGCTCCTTGACGAGCCCACCAACCACCTCGACATCGAGTCGATACAGTGGCTCGAGAATTTTCTGATGACCAAGGCCAAGGCCGTGGTGCTCGTGAGCCACGACCGCGCCTTCATAGACAATGTCACCAACCGCACCATTGAGATATCTCTGGGCCGCATCTATGACTATTCAGTCAACTACAGCAAGTTTGTGGAGCTACGCAAGGAGCGCATAGAGCAACAGATGCGCGCCTACCAGAACCAGCAGAAGCAGATAGCCGACACCGAAGAGTTCATAGAGCGCTTCCGATACAAGGCCACTAAGGCCGTGCAGGTGCAGAGCCGCATGAAGCAGCTGGCCAAGATAGAACGCATCGAGGTGGACGAGGTGGACAACAGCCACCTGTCGCTCAAGTTTCCGCCAGCGCCCCGCAGCGGCGACTATCCCGTGATTGCCGACAACGTGGGCAAAGCCTACGGCGACCACCAGGTGTTCGACAACTGCACCTTCACCATCAAACGCGGTGAGAAAGTGGCCTTTGTGGGCAAGAACGGCGAGGGCAAGTCCACACTTGTCAAGTGCATCATGGGCGAAATTCCCCACACCGGCACACTCAAGATAGGCCACAATGTGAAGATAGGCTACTTTGCACAGAACCAGGCACAGCTGCTCGACGGCGAAATCAGCGTGTTCGACACCATCGACCGCGTGGCCGTTGGCGACATACGCCTCAAAATCCGCGACATACTCGGGGCCTTCATGTTCGGCGGCGAAGCCTCTGACAAAAAGGTGAAAGTGCTGTCGGGCGGCGAGAAGACCCGTCTGGCCATGATTCGCCTGCTTCTGGAGCCTGTCAACCTGCTGATTCTCGACGAGCCCACCAACCACCTCGACATGAAGACCAAGGACATCCTGAAGCAAGCCATCAAGGACTTCAACGGCACGGTGATAGTGGTGAGCCACGACCGCGAGTTCCTGGACGGTCTTGTAGAGAAGGTCTACGAGTTCGGGGGCGGCAAAGTGCGCGAGTGTCTTGGCGGCATATACGAGTTCCTGGAAAAGAAGAAGATAGAGCGACTGGAAGAGCTGGAGCGCCGCAACCCCACAATGCCCGCGGCCCAGAAGGTGACAGTCAAGAAGGACGAACACCAGCCACAAACATCGCCTGTACAGGCCGAACAGCCCGCGTCCAAGCCCAAACTGAGCTACGCCGAACA
The DNA here is from genome assembly GCA_036310635.1 of Muribaculaceae bacterium. Lineage (GTDB taxonomy): Bacteria > Bacteroidota > Bacteroidia > Bacteroidales > Muribaculaceae > CAG-873. The sequence continues at coordinate 8,273 of JAXJRL010000055.1, forward strand.
GCGCGAACGCGAAAAGGCGGTGAAGCGCGCCGAAAAGCGAGTGAAAGAGGCCGAGGACAAGGTGGGCAAAATGGAGCTTGCTGTCAAGGAAATAGAAGACACCATAGCCCAAGGCAACGGCGATGCCGACATTTACCAGCGCCATGCCGGCGCCAGCAAAGAGCTGGAGAACGCAATGAGCGAGTGGGAGCTCGCCACAATGGAACTTGAAGAAATCAAGAGCCGTTAAGAACGAAATTTGTAAACACAGACAAAAAGTTAATGTACATAAATACCAACATTATGAACAAAATCACACCCCTGATCCTCAGCCTGGCCATGAGCAGCGGAGCGATGGCGGCCTCGCACGGCGTGGACCTCGCCAACCTCGACCCCAGCGTCAGCCCGGCCCAGGATTTCTACCAGTACGCCTGCGGCGGCTGGATGAAGGCCCATCCCCTGCAGCCTGAATACTCGCGTTTCGGCGTGTTCGACCTCCTTGCCGAACTCAACCGCAAGCAGCTCTATGACCTCGTCATGGGCCTCGACGCCAGCAAGGCCGCTCCCGGCAGCAACGAGCAGAAAATAGCCGACATCTTCGCAATGGGCATGGACAGTGTCCGTCTCAACCGCGAGGGTGCCGCGCCCATCATGAAGGACCTCAAGCGCATAAATGGCGCAAACCGCGAGGAAATCGTAGACCTGATGGCCACTCTTCCCGGCGTGGGCGTGTTCTTCGGCACCGGCGTGGAAGCCGACATGAAGGACGCCAACACCAATGCCATGTATTGGAACCAGGGCGGCCTGGGACTGGGCGACCGCGACTACTATATCGTTGACGGCGAACAGGAGAAAGCCGTACTCAATGCCTACCGCACATACCTCCAGAAGACCGCCCAGCTCGCCGGCTACAGCGAGAAAGACGCCAAGCGTCTGGCCGACAACAGCATAAAGATTGAAACCGAACTGGCACGCGCCGCCATGAGCCGTGAGGAACTTCGCGACCCCGCCGCTTCATACAACCCCATGAAACTCAGCGATATGCAGAAGAGTCTCAAAGTCCTCGACATGCGTCGCTATTTCAGTAAACAGGGTCTGGACAACGTGGAGACCGTCATCGTGGGCCAACCCAAGAGCCTCGCCGCCGTTGACAGCATTCTGGCCAACGCCGACATCCAGGCACTGCGCGACTATATGGCCGCCGACTACATGTCGAGCGCCGCTCGCTATCTGAGCGACGACTTCGGCGACGCGGCCTTTGAGCTCAGCAAGGTGATGTCGGGCGTGCAGCAACAGCAGCCCCGCTGGAAGCGCGCTCTCAATGTGCCCAACGGCATGCTCGGCGAAGCTCTCGGCGAACTCTACGTGGAGCGCTACTTCCCGGCCAGCTCCAAGACCAAGATGCTGGAGATTGTGGGCAACCTCAAGACAGCCCTGGGCCAGCACATCGACAATCTGACATGGATGAGCGACGTGACCAAGGCCAAGGCACACGAGAAACTGAACACCTTCACCGTGAAGATAGGCTATCCCGACAAATGGAAGGACTACAGCAAATTCGTTGTAGACCCCAAGAAAAGCTACTGGGAGAATGTGCAGGCCGCCATCATGTTCAATCAGGAGGACAACCTGTCAGAGTTCGGCAAGCCCGTTGACAAGACCAAGTGGTACATGAGCCCCCAGACTGTCAACGCATACTACTCGCCGCTCACCAACGAAATCTGCTTCCCGGCCGGCATTCTCCAGGCTCCGTACTTCGACCCCGCCGCCAGCGACGCCGAGAACTACGGCGCCATCGGTGTGGTGATCGGCCATGAGATGACCCACGGATTCGACGACCAGGGCCGCAACTTCGACAAGGACGGCAACCTGAAAGACTGGTGGACACCGGCCGACGCCCAGGCATTCAACAAACTGGCCGACGGCCTTGTGGCACAGTTCGACAGCATCAAAGTGCTGGGCGACACCCATGCCAACGGCCGCTTCACCCTGGGCGAGAACATTGCCGACCAAGGCGGCCTGCGTGTGTCGCACACCGCTTTCCACAATGCCATGAAGGCCGCAGGCACTCCCGATGACCAGAAAGTGGAAGGATTCACTCCCGACCAGCGTTTCTATCTGGCTTACGCCTCGCTGTGGGCCAACAACATCCGCGATGCCGAGATTCTGAAGCGCACAAAGAGCGACCCGCACTCGCTGGGCCGCTGGCGCGTCAACGCCTCCATCCGCAATCTGGAGCCCTATTTCAAGGCCTTCGACGTGAAGCCCGGCGACAAGATGTGGCGCCCCGTTGAGGAGCGTGTTGTCATCTGGTAATCCGTAGAAGCATAACACACCAAAAACCTGCCGGCACCGCCGCGAGACGCCTAAAACGTCAGCGACGGTGCCGGCAGTGTGTTTTTTGGCTGCATTTATAATGTGTATTCCGGCAAAAAGCGCTATATTTGTAGATTGAAAAGAAGCAGCCCTGGCGACGGCTCCGTCATTACATTACGGAACCGGCACAAACACATGCGGCTGCCACCATCCAAACCACGCATAAAACCATAAAAACAAGATAGACAATGAAATTCTGTGTTCCAAGCAAGACGTTCTACAACTACGCCTCGGCGGTAAACAAAGTGATAAACTCAAAAAACGCGCTTACCGTGCTCAACAACTTCCTGATGACACTGGAAGGCGACACAGTGACGCTGACCGGCTCCGACGTTGAGAACCAGCTGACAGCCCGCATACCCGTGACCGACGCACAGGGCTCGGGCAGCGTGTGTGTCGACGCCCGCCGCATGGTGGAACTTCTCAAGGAGATTCCCGACCAGGGTCTCACCGTTGAAGTGGACAGCAACTACAAGGTGCGCATCAGCTACAGCAACGGCGGATGCGAGTTCGTGGCCATCGACGGCATAGAGTTTCCCGCCGCCAAGCGCGACGAGGAGGACACCGCCGAGCCCGTGAGCTTCACCTGTCCCTCGAAGGTGCTGAGCCGCGGCATTGAGAACACACTGTTCGCCGCCACCACCGACGACTACCGTCCGGTGATGATGGGCGTGTTCTTCGACATAAAGCCCGACGGCATCACCTTCGTGGCCACTGACACCCGCAAGCTGGTGAAATACACCGACAACAACTGCCAGCCCAACGTGACAGCCACCTGCGTGGTTCCGCCCAAGCCCGCCAACATTCTCCGCAGCGTGTTCGCCGGCGAGGAGGATGTGAAGCTGACACTGACTCGCAAGAGCGCCACCATCGAGAACGGATCGTTTGTGTTCAACTGCCGTTTCCTGCAGGGCAACTTCCCGGACTACAACCGCGTGATTCCCCGCAACAACACGCTGGTGCTGACCGTTGACCGTCTGGCCATGCTCAACGCCGTTCGCCGCGTGGGTCTGTTCGTGAGCCTGGAGTACGGTTTGGAAAAGTTCAAGATCACTCCCGACAACCTTGAGATCAAGAGCGAGGACAACAACCTGCTGACTGCCGCCCGCGAGTCGCTGCCCTGCTCGTTCACCGGCGAGCAACTGGTGATCGGTTTCGGCGCCCCCTATCTGCTGGAGATGCTCAACACCCTCAAGACCACCGACATCACCATCAGCCTGAGCGACCCCGGCCGTCCCGGCCTGTTCCGTCCCACCGAGGATGAGCCCAACACCGAACTCGTGATGCTGCTGATGCCCATGACTGTGGGCGAATATTAATTCTCCGCTCCCCACATCCGTCAAGCATGAAACTGAAACTGACCCGCCCGATGGTGTTCTTTGATCTGGAAACCACAGGCGTGAACATAACCAAGGACCGAATAGTGGAAATCTCGGTGATAAAAGTGATGCCCGACGGCAGCACCGAGACCAAGACCCGCCGCATCAACCCGGAGATGCACATCCCCGAGCAGGCTACGGCCGTGCACCACATCACCGACGAGGACGTCAAAGACGAGCCTTGCTTCCGCCAGGTGGCAAAGTCGCTTGCCAAGCTCTTCGAGGGCTGCGACATCGCCGGATTCAACTCCAACCGCTTCGACATTCCGATGCTCGACGAGGAGTTTCACCGTGCAGGCGTGGACTTCAACTTTGACAAGGCGCGGTTTGTGGATGTCCAGACCATCTTCCACAAGCGCGAACCCCGCAACCTGGTGGCGGCCTACCGCTACTACTGCGGCAAGGACCTGGAGCAGGCCCACAGCGCAAATGCCGACACCATGGCCACATACGAGGTGCTGATGGCCCAGCTGGACCGCTACGAGGACCTGCCCAACGACGTTGAGGCACTGTCGGCATATTCGTCGCAGAACCGCAATGTGGACTTTGCCGGCCGCATGGTGTACGACGAGCAGGGTCGCGAGGTGATCAACTTCGGCAAGTACAAGGGCCGTGTGGCCCAGGAGGTTCTGGCCTCCGACAAGGGGTATTTCGGCTGGATTCAGAACGGAGACTTTCCCCGCAACACCAAGGACGCCTTCCGCCGCGTGATGGAACGCGTGCTCAACAAGCGCTGAAACAAGGACACACAGAAACAACATACAAATAACAGGCACAATCCACAGACCATAACGGCAATGCTGAAAGGAAAGAACATAATACTGGGCATCAGCGGCGGAATAGCCGCCTACAAATCAGTTTATCTGCTGCGTCTCCTTGTCAAGAGCGGATGCAGCGTGCAGGTGGTGATCACTCCCAACGGACGCCAGTTCATCACGCCCGTCACATTGTCGGCATTGAGCGGCAAGCCCGTGATAAGCGAATTTTTCACCGCCAACACCGGCGAGTGGCACTCGCACGTGGACCTTGGTCTGTGGGCCGACGCCATGATTGTGGCTCCGGCCACTGCCTCCACCATCGCCAAGATGGCCAACGGCGTGGCCGACAACATGCTCATAACCACCTATCTGTCATCTAAATGCCCAGTGTTTGTGGCTCCGGCCATGGACCTTGACATGATGGCCCATGCCAGCACCACCCGCAACCTGGAGTTGCTGCGCAGCTACGGCAACCACATCATCGAGGCCGCTGAGGGCGAGCTGGCCAGCCATCTGAGCGGCAAGGGCCGCATGCAGGAGCCAGAGGCCATCGTGCGCGAGCTTGACGATTTCTTCACACGCACTGAAAAGAGCGACCTGACGGGCCGGCGCATACTCATCACAGCCGGGCCAACCCACGAGGCCATCGACCCGGTGAGATTCATCGGCAATTCTTCAACAGGAAAGATGGGCTATGCCATTGCCGACGAGGCTGCCGCGCGCGGCGCACAGGTGACGGTGGTGAGCGGCCCGGTGGCTGTGAAGCCCCAGCATCCCAGCGTTCGCGTGGTGCCGGTAACCACGGCTCTGGAGATGCTTGGTGAGTGCGAGAAGGTCATCAAGGACACCGACATCGCCATCTTTGCCGCCGCCGTTGCCGACTATCGTCCGGCATCAGTGGCCGACCACAAGATCAAACGCGAGGAGGACGGCATAGAGCGCATCGAGCTGGTCAAGAATCCCGACATCGCCGCCCGCATGGGACAGATGAAGCATACGGGGCTGCTCACCGTGGGCTTCGCCCTGGAGACAGACCACGAGATGGAGCACGCGCTGGCCAAGATTCAGCGCAAAAATCTCGACGCAGTGGTGCTCAACTCGCTGCGCGACCCCGGCGCCGGTTTCGGCACCGACACAAACAAGGTGACAGTAATCAATGCCCAGGGCCAGACGCGGCCGTTCCCTCTGGAGGACAAGCGCAAAGTGGCCGGCGACATACTGGACACCATCACCGACAACACCTTTATCAAGAAATGACACACACCCGCACACTGCGGCGCATGCTGGGGGCCGTGGCTTCGGCCATAGCGCTAACCTTCCCCGCACATAGCGCCGCGCAGGAACTGAACTGCCAGGTGGAAATCAACTCCGACCAGGTGCAAGGCACCAACAAGAGCGTTTTCCAAACCCTGCAGAATTCCATAAACGAATACATGAACACCAATGTGTTCAGCAACGCGCAGTTTGCCGCCAACGAGAAGATAGACTGCCGCATGTACTTCACCATCAAGGAGGTGAACGACCAGACGCTGAGCGGCGATCTGCAAGTGCAGATGACGCGTCCGGTGTACAACAGCGCCTATACCACCACCGTGCTCAACTTCAAGGACTCCAAGGTGGAGTTCAACTATCAGGAGAACGAGCCGCTGGTGTTCAGCCGCGACAACATGGAAAGCCAGCTGACGGCCATTCTCAACTTCTACGCATATCTGTTCCTGGCCCTTGACTCCGACACCTTCGCTCCGCGCGGAGGAGACCCTTTCTATGACCAGCTCAAGCAGATTGTGCAGATGGCGCAGTCGTCGGGCGAGAGTGGCTGGAAGGCTTTTGAGGACACCAAGAACCGCAGCGCCGTGCTGGCATCGCTGACCGACGCCGCCACCCAGGGCATGCGCGACCTCTATTACCAGTACCACCGCCGCGGCCTTGACGAGATGTCGACCGCTCCGGACAAAGGCCGCACCAACATAACCGCATCGCTCACAGAGCTGCAGAAAGCGTTCCAGAATGCGCCCATGAGTGTGGCACTGAGCATGTTCAAGGATGCCAAGATGGACGAGCTTGTCAATCTCTACTCAAAGGCTCCGGCCGAAGAGCGCACCAAGGTGTACGAGCTTCTGGAGCCCATCTATCCCACTGAACAGCAGCGTCTGGAACAGATAAAGAAAGGCAAGGAGAAATGATTGAGACACTGCAGATAAGCAACTATGCGCTGATTGAGAAGCTGGAGGTGGAGTTTGACCCCGGCTTCAACATAATCACCGGCGAAACCGGTGCCGGCAAGTCGATAATCCTCGGCGCACTGGGCCTGATCATGGGCGAACGCGCCGACCTGCGCACTGTGCGCGACCCCGGCAGGAAGACTGTGGTCGAGGCGGTGTTCAGCCTTGGCGGCCGCAGCGACATCAACGCCATGCTCGAGGAAGCCGATGTGGACACCGATCCCGAGCGGTGCATACTCCGCCGCGAACTGACTGCAAAGGGCGGATCGCGTGCGTTCATCAATGACACTCCGGTAAATCTGACGGTGCTCCGCGATGTGGCTCTGCGCCTGACCGACATTCACAGCCAGCACCAGAACATGCTGCTCGGCAATCCTGACTACCAGCTGAACCTGGTGGACGCCATGGCCGACAATGGCGGGCTTTTGGAGGAATACACCAAGGCTTACCGCCTGTATCGCAAGGCTTTGGAGAAGTACCGCAGCACACGCGACATGGTGACCCGCAGCCGCAACGAAGCTGAATATCTCGGCTACCAGCTGGAGCAGCTTGATGCGCTTAACATCCAAGCCGGCGAACAGCATGAACTGGAACGCATGCGCGACCTGCTCGCCAATGCCGGCCAGATAAAGGAGGACACTGCCGCTGTGCTCGACAATCTGCAGGGCTCGACGGACATATGCGCTGCCTTGCAGAGGGCGTCGGAGAGGCTGGAACGCATGTCGGACATTTTCGACAGCGCCCCTGAACTGTCGGCGCGTCTGGCTGCAGCAAAGGTCGAGATACAGGACATTGTGGAGACACTGGCCGACTTTGACAACAGTGTGAAGGCCAATCCCGGCGAGCTTGACAACATCGAGGACCGTCTGGGCCGTCTGTACTCGCTCGAGGCCAAGCACCACGTGGACAGCGACACCGAGCTGGCCCGTCTGCGCGACACTCTCCGCAGCCAGCTGGAGGCCATCACCAACAGCGACGAGACCCTGGGCCGGCTTGAGGAGGAGGCTCGCAAGGCCAAGCGCCAGGCTGTGATGGTGGCGCGCACTCTCTCGGAAAGACGCGTAGCCGCGGCAGAGAAACTTGCCGCCTCCATCGTGGCCAAGGCCACTCCAATGGGCATGCCCAACCTGCGGTGCGCCATTGAGCTGACGCCGGGAAAACTGACCGCCACGGGCATGGACAGCGTGCAGATGATGGTGGCATTCAACAAGAACCAGCCGCCAATGCCCGTGGGCAAAACGGCCTCAGGCGGCGAGAGTTCGCGTGTGATGCTGGCTGTCAAGGCCATCGTGGCCGAGAAGATGCAGTTGGGCACGCTGATATTCGACGAGGTGGACACCGGTGTGTCGGGCGACATTGCCAACCGCATGGGTCTGATGATGGCCCAGTTGGCCCGGAACGCACAGGTGATCACCATCACGCACCTGCCCCAGGTGGCAGCCCGCGGAAGCCGCCACCTGAAGGTGTACAAACACGACGACGAGACCTCGACAATGACCGAAGTGTCCCTCCTCGACCGCGAGGCCCGCGAGCGCGAGCTGGCGCTGATGCTGAGCGGCGATGCCGACAGCCAGACGGCGCTCGAAACCGCACGCGCCCTGCTGGACGAACGCCAGTGAGCCATATATACATACAAACGTAAAACCGAACACCACACCAAATAACAAAGATGGAACCAAGCGACTACATATTCGGCCTGCGCCCTGTGATGGAAGCGATCGAGGCTGGCAAAGAGATAGACAAAGTGTTTGTTAAAAAGGACCTGCAGGGCGACCTTGCCGCGGAGTTCTTTGCCCTGCTGCGCGAGCACCACATCCTGGCGCAGCGTGTGCCGGTGGAGAAGTTGAACCGTATCACACGCCGCAACCACCAGGGTGTCGTGGCCATGCTGTCGGCTGTGTCTTACCACCGTCTTGACAATCTTGTACCGCAACTCTATGAAGAGGGGCGTCTGCCTTTCATGCTGGCCCTGGACGGCATCACGGATGTGCGCAACTTCGGCGCCATCTGCCGCACGGCCGAGTGCTGCGGTGTTGACAGTGTGGTGATTCCCCAGCGCGGCAGTGTGAGTGTCGGCGCTGACGCCGTGAAGACATCGGCGGGTGCGCTGATGTATGTGCCTGTGTGCCGCGAGCGCAATCTGGCGGGCGCGCTTCGCTATCTGCGCGAAAACGGCTACAAGACCGTGGCTGTTAGCGAGAAAGCCCAGCAGAACTACACCGAGCCCGACTATACCACGCCGGTTGTGCTGGTGATGGGTGCCGAGGATGTGGGCATTTCGGATGAGGTGATGGCTCAGTGCGACACTCGCGTGTCCATCCCCATGTTCGGCCACATTGGGTCGCTCAATGTGTCGGTAGCCGCCGGCGTGATGATGTACGAGATAGTGCGCCAGCGCCTTCAGGCCGACATGGAGGTGATGTGAAAATAAAAAAACAGGGCAGGGGAGTGATGACTTCCCGGCTCAGAATCCCAACAGGCGGCGGGAGTTGGCGGCAGTGACGTCGGCAACTTCCGCCGTTGTCATGCCAAGGGCCGAGGCCACTTTTGCCGCCGTTAGCGGAAGGTAAGCCGACTCGTTGCGGCGTCCGCGGTGGGGCACCGGCGCCAGGTAGGGGGCGTCGGTCTCAAGGACGATACGGTCGGCACCGATGTGTGGTAGAACCCCGGCCAGTACGCTGTTCTTGAAGGTGACCACGCCGCCGATGCCGAAATAGGCGTCGAACTGCGCGCGGATGCGGTCAACATCGGCTTCGGTGCCAGAGAAACAGTGGAACAGAAGTTGCAGGCCGGGGAATGACTGCATCACTTCGAGACATTCGTCCAGGCCTTCGCGGCAGTGGATGATGGCGGGCAGACCGCGGTCGGCGGCCATGGCGAGCTGGCGCTCGAGAACGAGCATCTGCTCGTGGCGGAACTCGCGCGACCAATAGAGGTCGATTCCCACTTCTCCAACGGCTATATAGTCAGAGGCGTTTCGGTCAAACTCCGCTTCGATTTCCGCAAGAGCGCTCTGCCAGTCGGCGCCCACTTCAGACGGGTGCAGACCCATGGCCATGCGCATGTTGTCGGGGAACTGTGCGGCAAGGGCGCGCATGGGGGCTATGCTTGCCACGTCGATGTTGGGGAGTACCATGCGCGTGACTCCCGCGGCAAGGGCGCGGCGCACCGACTCGGCGCGGTCTGCATCAAACTCCTCCACATAGGGGTGAGTGTGGGTGTCGGTAAACTCCATGGCCATGGCTCGGGTTCAGCTGCGTCGGGTGGCAAGTCCGCGGGTGAGCGACTCAAAGAACTGGCGGGCGTCGGCTCCGATTGACGTGGACGCAAGCGATGCGAGAGCTTTCTCGGTGTACTCGCCGATCAGCGCCGCAATGCGTTCGGGCAGTCCAAGCTGCTCGTACACAGCCTTGACGCGGGCAAACTTCTCGGCTTCGGGGATTCGGCCTTCCACGGCCTGGGCTATAGTGCCCGTGGTATCCTCTTTCATCGCAGTGATCAGCAGCCATGTCTTTTTGGAATTGGCGATGTCGCCGCCGACGGCCTTGCCGAACACAGCCGGGTCGCCGAATGTGTCGAGCATGTCGTCCTGGAGCTGGAAGGCTATTCCGAGGTTCATGGCATAGTCGTAGAATGCGTCGCAGTCCTCGTCGGAGGCGCCGCCAAGTATGGCGCCTATCTTGCATGCGCCTCCAAGAAGCACCGAGGTCTTGAGTCGTATCATCTCAATATATTCTTCTACAGACACGTCGCTGCGGTCCTCAAACTCCATGTCGAGCTGCTGGCCTTCGTACACTCCGAGGGCCGTCTCATTGAAGACGGCCATGACGCGGCGCAGAGCTGAGTCGGCGGCGGTGCCCATTAGCATTCCGGCCAGGGTGAGCATGGCGTCGCCCGAGAGGATGGCCGTGTTGGTGTTCCAGCGGCGGTGGACGGTAGGACGTCCGCGGCGCACATCGGCATTGTCCATCACGTCGTCATGTAGGAGGGTGAAGTTGTGGAACATCTCGATGCCGAGTGCCTGTTCCACGCACGATGCCGGGTCGGTGCCGTAGGCCTGGGCCGCGGCCATGAGCAGGGTGGGGCGCAGGCGCTTTCCGCCGGCCGACAGTGTGTAGACAACAGGGTCATAGAGACCGGAAAAGCGGGGGTCGAATGCCAGCGAGGATATGGCCTTCTCTATCAGGGCGGTATATTGGGACTGTGTGAGCATGGTGGTGTATACTTTAAATATAATGTGTTTAAGTAGTCAGCCGCACACCCGGACCGGGCGTCAAACGGACACCCAAAGTTAGCAATTAGATGCCACGCAGGCAAGACCGGGATGCAAAAATCATCACAACGCCGGCTGGAAACAGAAAAATGGGCCGCGAGGGTTGTAATATCCGAAAGTAATTAGTAATTTCGCATACAAAAGGAAAAACAATGAGACAAACCACCATAGCCGCGGCAGTGCTGGCATCATGCATGCTTGCCGGCGGCGTATCACGGGCCGCACAGCCCAATCCCCTGAACATCAAAGGGGGAGCAAGTACCACATTAGGAATATACATCAAGGACCTGGAGGCCGACACCGTGGTGTACTTCTACGGCGACGACCGCGCCATGACTCCCGCCAGTGTCACCAAAGCCTTCACCACGGCTTCGGCCATGACCCTTCTGGGCCCCGACTACCAGTTTGAGACCCCCGTCTACCTCACGGGCAAACGCAACGGCTCGGCCTGGGACGGCACTCTGGTGGTGCGAGCCGGCGGCGATCCCACTCTCGAGAGCCGCCACTTTGAAAGCTGGGGCGGCATATGCGACTCAATAGCGGCCCGCCTGCGCGCCATGGGCGTGGACAGGATTGAAGGCGGTGTGAGAGTTGACGAAAACATGCCCGAACAGGGACCGGCCGAACAGTGGGAGATCGAGGATGTGCCCTGGAGCTACGGCGCAGGCCACTTCGACCTCAACTGGCGCGACAACACATTCACCCTCAGCACCGCCAGCGGAGCCACCGAGCCCCATGTGCCCGGCCTGAAGGTGACCAAGCTGCACAGCCGCGGCAGTTCCCTGAAGCGTGGCATACTCTCCGACCACCTGTATGTTTACGGCCCGAGGCTAAACCGCAAGTCGAACCGCGTGCGCACGTCAATGCCGCACCCGGCTCCGGTGTTCAAATACGAGCTGGAGCAGACTCTCGGCAAAGCCGGAATAGAACTAGGCCGCAAACAATACGACAGCGATCGCACCACCGAGGTCTATACCCACCGTTCGGCCCCTCTGCAGCAGGTGATGCGCTCGCTTATGCTGCGCAGCGACAACCTGTTTGCCGAAGGCGTGCTCCGCGCCATGGCGCCCGACTCGGCACGGTCGGTGGCCGTTGAACGCGAGATGCAGCTATGGCGGGACAGGGGCATAGACACTGAGTCGGCAGGCATCATCGACGGCAGCGGTCTGTCGCGCGGCAACTGTTTCTCACCGCGCTTCATAGGCGATGTGCTCGAGTACATGGCCTTGCATGAGGACTCACTGGCTTATCTCAAACTCTTCGCCCTGGCGGGTGTGGACGGCACCGTGCGTTCTTTCATGGCCGACACACCCCTGTCGGGACGTCTGGCTCTGAAGACGGGATCGATGAACGGCGTGCAGACTTACGCAGGCTATGCCCTCAACGAAAAGGGCAGTCCGAGCCATGTGGTGGTGGTGTTCGCCAACAACATGCGGTGCGGACGCCCGGCTCTGCGCGCGGCCATCTCGCGGATGCTCCTTGAGCAACTTGCCGCCATCATTCCGGAAGAGAGCTCAGACAAGACAACAGAACAGAATTGACAAAAACGACACAAAACCAGATAAATGGACAAAGAACAAATCATAGCACGGTGCGTGGAAGCGTGCCTTGAACTGGAAGGTGCCCTCAGGGTCCTTGCCGAGCGCGACGACTGCGCCGAAGCCGAATCGCTTGTTGAACGTTGCAGGCTACAGCTTGACACGCTGCTTGACACGCTGCTTGACAGCCAGGCTCCGGAATATGACGTGACACCGGTATATGAGACCACGGTTGAACCTGCGGCTGAAGTGTTTTTGGAAGCCACTGACGAATCCACAGCGCCTGTCGTTGTGCCTGCGGTTGAATCGGAGGCTGAACCGTCACAGACTGAGGGAGCAGATGAAGAAGCACCGTCTGACGAAACGGCTGAAGAGCAGCCTGCCGCCGGCAAGCCAAGGACAGCGACGGACGTCACCATCAATGACGCTTATGCCGCCATGGACGACGAGGCCGCGCCTGTGCGTCCCAACGAGTTGCGCGTGGACGAGATGTTGAGTCGACGCGGGGCCCGCGAGCTGAGGCGCGCGTTCACGCTAAACGACAAGTTCCGCTTCCGCCGCGAGCTCTTCGGCAATGACGACGCTCTGTTCGGCGAGACACTGTCGGTGCTCGACTCCATGAGCGACATCGGCGAGGCCACGGAATATGTGCGCGACAACCTGGGTCTGGATCCCGACAACGAACATGTGGCCGACTTTCTGTCAATAGTGGCCAACCACTATGCGGCTGTAGACTGACGCCATGGCAGGACGACTTTACATAGTGCCAACACCTGTGGGCAACCTGGGCGACATGACGGCACGCGCCATAGAGGTGCTGAAGAGCGTGGGCACAATTCTGTGCGAGGACACCCGCACAAGCCGCCCCCTGCTCCAGCATTTCGGCATAGAGACGCCGGTGAGCAGCCACCACAAGTTCAACGAGCACGCCACGGCCTCCCCAGTCGTGGACCGATTGGAGGGCGGCGAGGACATCGCCCTGATTTCGGACGCGGGCACTCCCGGCGTGTCCGACCCTGGATTCATGCTGTCGCGCGAATGCAGGCGTCGCGGCGTGGAGGTGGTGACACTGCCGGGTCCCACGGCGTTTGTGCCGGCGCTGGTGGACTCGGGTCTGCCGTGCGAGCGGTTCACCTTCGAAGGTTTCCTGCCTCCGAAAAAGGGACGTGCGGCACGTCTGCAGGAGATCGCAGGGCGAGACATGGCAAGCATTGTCTACGAATCGCCCCTGAGGCTGGTGCGCACTCTGCAACAGATGGCCGAGGTGTGCGGAGCCGACCGCGAGGCTTCGGTCAGCCGCGAAATCTCCAAACTGCATGAACAGACCGTGCGCGGCACACTCGGAGAGCTGATTGAACATTTCACGGCGAACCAACCCCGCGGCGAAATTGTTATTGTAATAGGTCCGCCCTCAAAGAGCGACTCACCACGCCGGCACGTCAACAAATACCGCCCCGACCAGGACGAGGAGGAGTGAAATCCGGCGGGCCTTCCCGAAAGTGCATGACTTGAAACTAAAACAAAACGGAAAAATCCATCACTAACAAAACAAAACGAAATGACAAAGAAACTATTCCCCATCATGGCGGTTGCAGCCGCCCTGCTATCGGGCTGCTCCTCGAGCGACAAGAGCCAGGACACCGATCCCGAAGCCGTTGCCAACGCATCGCGCCAGGAGCTGGAACAGGCCATCAGCGACCGCGACCAGCTGCTCACTCTCATGAACGAGATACAGAGCGGTCTTGACGACATCAAGAACCTTGAGAATATTGTGAGCGTGGACAAGTCGGAGACCCCCGACCAGCGTGCCCAGGCCAAACGCGACATCGAGGCCATCAAGGCCGGTCTGATAGAGCGCCAGGCCAAGCTCGACGAGCTTGAAAAGAAACTTTCGGCTTCAAATCTCTACAGCGACAACCTTAAAAAGACAATCCAGGGCCTCAAGGACCAGATTGCCAAGCAGGAACAGGAAATAGCCCGTCTGACCGGCGAACTCGAGACCGCCCACACTCGCATCACCCAGCTGGGCACGCAGGTTGACTCGCTCAACACCACCGTCACCAACGTGAGCAGCGAGCGCGATGCCGCCGAGCTCAAGAGTCAGGAGATTGCCAACGAACTCAACGTGTGCTACTACGCCGTGGGCAGCAGCAAGGAACTCAAAGAGCACAAGATTCTGGAAAAGGGTTTCCTGCGCAAGACCAAGCTCATGAAGGGCGACTTTGACCAGAGTTTCTTCAACAAGGGCGACAAGCGCACTCTGAGCAGCATTCCTCTGCACGCCAAGAAGGCCAAGGTGCTCTCCAACCAGCCCGCCGGCAGCTACACGCTAACCGAGAAGAACGGCCAGGCCGTGCTCACCATCACCAATCCCGACAAGTTCTGGAGCCTGAGCAACTATCTGGTAATCCAGCTCGACTGACCCTGACATAAATTATAATTATAAAACGCATTGGCGCCGCATCCCCGAATTGTGGGGTGCGGCGCCGGTCGTTTCACAGCCTTTGGTGATGGAGTAGGGGCCTGTTGGGGGGGCCGTGTATGGTGCGCGGATAGTGCCTCTGTCACACGTTCTCGGAACGATGGAACACTTCGTAGCTGTTGTCGGTATAGAACACCATTATGTATGCCACGCGCTTTGAACGGTCTACAGGCACGCCAAGCGGGGCCTCGTCAACGGAAGGATGCCCGGAGGCAGGACAACTGTGGCCGGCAGGCTCTACCTGATGGCCCCATCTTGACTGGCCTTGGCGCTGTACAGGGTCAGTGACACTGTCAGACGATAGAGGATGTCCTTTAGGCATGCCGTAGGGCACGGGGTCTTCTGAACGCACCATCCAGGGCTCGGAAGCCTGCGACTGGCCCATTGGGCTTTCTTGCGCCATTGCCGGAGTATGCACAGGGTTGCATGGCATGTCTTCGTCACTGGCCGTATCTTGCGCGGATGCGTCCGGTGCGCCGTCGAACAGTGAGGCATCACAAGACGGGGTTTCAGCCGCTGAGGATTGCGCAGAGCCGTCCAGGAGCATGGGACCGTCGCCAAACAGCAGCCACAGGATGTTAAGTTGGGGGAAAACATTGTGGAGCTTCTCTATCAACTCATTGCTGATCTTTTTGTTGCGGCCATTAAGAATCTGTGAAAGAGTGGGGCGCGCTATATCGGCACGGTCGGCAAACTGGGAGTTTGTCAGACCGAGCGAAGTCATGAACTGACGTAAGCGTGTTACAAAATCCATTATTGTGCAGAATTTGGAATTCCTAATTGCAAAAATTGAATGTGCAAATGTAAAAAATATAATTGGAAAAACCAAATCGCAATTGTAAACTTAAATTACATTCATGAATTATCAATTTCAAACCACAATTGCAAAATGTAAACACAGCAACCAGAACACCTGAACCATAGTGCAACCAGAAGCAACAAATCCCTAATACACATTAAAGTAGATATGTAGACACGCGCCATTAACAACTGAATTACAAGCAGTAAAGCCATGCCGGAAGAGCCGTAAACCCTAGAGGCGCATAGCATGCTTATAAGCTTAAAGCATCGGTTTTAGATAATCAAGTATACGGTATGGGAATCAACAACTTATGGCATTTGTTAAGGAGTATTAAACATTGAAATTCCCTTTTGCATCGCCAAATATGAGCCGAACTAGCATTTAGCGATGCAAATGCAAATAGGAGAAATTGACAAATCCGGATTTTAAAAACCGAATCGCAATTTACAAAATACAATAAAGTCAGTGAGAATGTTCATCATCCAAATTTCTATTTCCATTTACAAAAGCATCCTGCATCCTAAAATTCTGTTTACCTATGTAATTTCCGCTATCCGGATGGTCAAAGTGTATTCCGGCAGCTCTGAAATACATCGGTAAACAATAACATTCATCACAAAACCCGTTCAGAATAGAAAATTTCCCTCCGGAAATACGGGAGTTCATAAATATAACAACGTCACCCCCTTAAATAGTTGTGCAAAACACCCTAATGTTTCCATATCTTTCGTAATTTTAACAAATTACAGAAACCTTAGCTCGTAAAATACCGTCAGCAGCCACAGTGCAAAATAAATCAAATCAGCGTAACGAACAGCCCTCCGCCGTTCAGAAAGCGAAAATACACCCAGAAAACACCAGATTTAGCAATTTCTGCCAACACCCTCCAGCAACCCGAATAAACCGCCAACAAAATCCATGCCTACAAACCACCGAACCAAGAACACCAGCATAACCCATTGACAGTGCTCATCCATAAACAAACGCATATCATCACACACCACACATTGCAACCACATTAGGCAGAGACATCACACAGGATATTTCACCGGCAGCAATCACAAAAGATATTACGCCGCATAAGCTGCGACATCACACCAGATATTTCAACCGCATAACGCCGACATCAATCTCAGAATAAATTTCATCTGCATAAACGGCAACCGCACATTGGAAAGTACAAATGTCTGCACATTAAAGCCATTTCACCAGACATTGATCCACAGCAGAAGTTGCGCACCTTTGTTTGACAATCAATATTATGTTAAGTAATGTACACTGACGAATGATTCTCGGGCGTTTTACATCGTGGCTTATTCTCTGTTCTACCCTCTTTTCTTCTGGTCTGCAATCGCGTAATCTATGTTGCCGGTGTAGTCTGCAATCGCGTGACTGATATCGCTGGTGCGGTCTGCAATTGCTGGACCGATGTCGCTGGCGTGGTCTGCAATCGCTGGACCCGATTGGGCCCGGACACTGATCCTTATTATATGGCTGGTCTCGGCTCAGTTGTTTTGGGCCGTGAGTGAAAGAATGCGGGCACGCAAAGTTGGGCATTTGAAGTATTATTGCTAACTTTGGACCTACAACAGAACAAAACAAATACAGCCTACAACATACACACAGAAAATGAACGGAACAACCGACCCTATGGCCGCAATAATGGCCACAATCCCTGACCGCAAACAGCTCAGGGACATGCGAGTGACAAGCAACACCGCAATGGGAACACGGTACAGTCTGCTGAAACTCACCCCCGCTGACAACCAGCCGATGCCCCGCGTGCTGCCCGGACAGTTTGTGCAGGTGGCAGTGCCCGGAAGCACAGAAACTATGCTCAGACGCCCCATCTCGGTGAACTATTACGACGCCGACAAGCGCGAGCTCAGCCTGCTGGTGGCACGCGCCGGCCGAGCCACGGACATCCTTGCCGACATCGCCGCAGACACCTCGATAAACATACTATTCCCGCTGGGCAACACTTTCCCGCTCACCGACCTTGACGGACGCACCGTCACCCTCATCGGCGGCGGCGTGGGCACTGCCCCCCTACTCTATTATGCCGCCTGGCTGCGCGCAAACACCAAGGCCGATGTCAACATAGTGCTGGCGGCGCGCACCGCCGACGACGTGCTCATGTTCGACCGCTTTGCCGCTCACGGTGCCATGGCTGTCACCACCGACGACGGCACCATGGGCGCCAAGGGCTTCGCCACCGACTCGCCGATGCTCACCCAGGGCCCGGCCGACATATGGTGCGTGTGCGGCCCTGCTCCAATGATGAAGGCCGTCACCGCCCTGGCTCGCAAACGCGGCGCCGAGTGCCACGCCTCGCTCGAGAACATGATGGCCTGCGGCCTGGGAGCATGCCTGTGCTGCGTGGAGAAGACCGTCAAGGGCAACGTGTGCGTGTGCACCTACGGCCCGGTGTTCAACACTGACGAGCTAAACTGGTGACCGTCAAGGTACAGCATCATCCATCAACAACCCAACCGACAAACCGAACACACACATAAATGAGCCAGAACACAGAACCCCGCCTGGACGTGCAGATAGGCGGGCTCAAACTCAAAAACCCCGTCATGGCCGCATCCGGAACTTTCGGCTACGGCCTGGAATTCGCCGACCTCGTGGACCTGGAGCGCCTGGGAGGATTCGTGGTGAAAGGCACCACCCTGCACCCCCGCCAGGGCAACGACTATCCGCGCATGGCCGAGACACCCTCCGGGATGCTCAACGCCGTTGGCCTGCAGAACGGCGGCGTGGAACACTTCGTCAAAGACACCTACCCCCTGCTGAAAGGCCTTGACACCAACGTGGTGGTGAACATCTCCGGAGCCTGCGCCGACGACTATGCCGCAGTGTGCCGCGCCCTCGAGCCGCTGGAGGGAATAGAGGCCGTGGAAGTGAACATCTCCTGCCCCAACGTGAAACAGGGCGGCATGGCCTTCGGCACCACCTGCGAAGGCGCCGCCGAAATAACCCGCGCCGTGCGAGCCGCATGGCCGCGCACTCTGATAGTGAAACTCTCGCCCAATGTCACCGACATAGTGAGCATAGCCCGCGCCGTAGAAGACGCCGGCGCCGACAGCCTCTCGCTGATCAACACCCTGCTTGGCATGGCCGTGGACGTGGAGCGACGCCGTCCCTGCCTGAGCACGGTGACAGGAGGCCTCTCGGGCCCCGCTGTGCGCCCCGTAGCCGTCAGAATGGTGTGGCAGGTGGCCAAAGCCGTGGGCATACCCGTCATCGGCCTTGGAGGCATCACATGCGCCCGCGACGCCCTTGAGTTCATCATGGCCGGCGCCACGGCCGTGCAGATAGGCACATACAACTTTGTAGACCCCGCCGCCACCGCACACACCGTTGACGGCCTGCGCGACTATTGCCTGCGCCATGGCGTTGACGACATCAACAGCCTTCGCGGCATAATCTGACCGCACCAAATCCCAAATCATGCGCCCCCTGCAATCCGGCCGGATTGCAGGGGGCGCATGATTTAAATGTATCCGCGTCCTAAGCCTCACTCCTCCACGCCGTACACACGGCGATGAAGCACACGCGCCACAGCGTCGGCATCCACACTGCCGGTGGCCATGAGCATAAGCGCCACCTCGGGAAGACCCGGAGCATACGGGGGCTGCAGATACGTGCGCGTAGCCACCGTGAATCCGTTGCGCTGGTAGAAACCCACGCGGCGCGTAGCCTCAGGCGACGACTCGGGCAATTCCACCTCCACAACTACAGGCAGACTTCCGGCCGCGTCCTGGGCAAAAGCCGCGAGCACAGCCGACCCCGTGCCGCCAGAACGACGCGCGGCATCGACAGCAAAATGCTCGATATAGACAAAATCGTCAAAACGCCAGAAAGAGACGAGTCCGCACGGCACGCCGTCGCGCACCACGGCCATGAGCTCCGGACCTGATCCGTCGCACACGCCCGGCCACGGACGCCTTTCTTCGGGCGGGAAAGCCTCGGTGTATATGCCCTCCAGATAGTCCAGAAGGGCGTCACCGCCTTTGCAAGCCGCAATCAGCGACACACCGGTTTTTTTTCCGCACATGCTCTTGGAGTCAACGTCTGCGCACATACACACCTCTGTCAGTTATAACCATGTCCACACCCACATCGTGGGGCTCAACATCGATTTCGTCAACAACCTGGAAGTCGTAGGCAACGCCGATCTTGGCCGCACGCGAGTCGGCCAGCAGACGGTCGTAGAAGCCCTTGCCGCGCCCCACCCTGTTGCAGGCACGGTCATAGGCCACTCCGGGCACAATGACCAGCTCCACGTCGTCGATGGAGCACACCTCGTCGCCCTGAGGCTCCTCAATGTGGAACGCGCCCAGACGCAGCGACGAACGGTCATACGGCAGAATCTCCAGATTCACGCCGTTGACACGCGGCAGGAAAAAGTGCTTTTTCTTCGACCACTTGTCGATGAACTCCAGCGTGGAGAGCTCGTCGGGAAGAGAGTGGTACATCAGAATATTGTCAGACATCAGAAACGCAGCCGTCTGCTCCAGCACCTCGAACACCCGGCGTGCCGCGGTGGCACGCTCGGCAGCGTCGAGCAGACTCTTCTGCGCCTTGATTCTGCGCCTTGCCTCGTCCTTCTTCATTTCTTTGCTGATTTCTTTTGCTTGGGTTTGATAGGTGCCGCTGCATTGCCATTGCGTATCTCTGACAGCGCGCGGCTCACATTGTTGTCAGTGGCGTTCACCACCTCGTAATATGCCGGAGAGCCCAGCACATTGCGGGCGATGAGGCCCTTCAGTTGTGTAACAATCAAGTTGCGCGATAGTTTAATGTAGTACCAGCGAGCGGGCACACCCTGAGTGGTGGCGTAGTAGATGAACGAGCTGAGGAGCACATCGTCAGAAGGCAGACGGCCCATGAGAGAGGACACCGATTTGGCCTTGGAGAGGTCCTGGCGGTTCAAGTCGCAATATTCATAGGCAAACTTCATCAGCAGCCCCTTGTTGGCCACATCGATATAGTAGTTGGTAACGCCCGAAGTATCGTTGGGCACAAATATGTCGGGCACTATTCCACCGCCGCCATACACCTCGCGGCCGTGTTCGGTGGTGAACACCAGGTCCTTGTGCAGCTTGATGCTGTCCTCGTTCATGAGTTCGCCGCTGCGGATGCGGTTGTAGAGCTCCAGCCCGTAGTCGTCGTTGTGGCCCGGGCGGTATTCCTTCTGGATGCTGCGGCCCGACGGCGTGTAGTAGCGCTGCACAGTCAGACGCAGCTCCGAGCCGTCCTCGAACGAGATAGGACGCTGCACCAGACCCTTTCCGAACGAACGGCGGCCCAGCACCAGAGCACGGTCATGGTCCTGCATGGCGCCGGCAAAAATCTCGCTCGAGCTGGCTGACATTTCGTCTATGAGCACCACAAGCCCGAAATCCGAGAAGGCGCCGGTTCCGTCGCTGAGCACAATGTCGTCAGGCGTGCGGCGGCCGCGGGTGCTCACAATCACCTTGCCGGCAGGCAGGAACTCGTTGGCCATCAGAATGGCCGTCTCCATGTAGCCGCCAGTGTTGCCACGCAGGTCCACAATGTAGTTCTTGGCGCCTTCCACACGCAGGGCGTTGAGAGCCTGGAGGAATTCGGCATAAGTCTGCTCGCCGAAGTTGTTGACGCGAATCAGACCGGTCTCTTTGTCAACCATATATGCGGTCTCAATACTCTTGAGGGGAATCTCGCCGCGTGTAAGCGTGTACTGCACTGTCTTGCCTGAGCCCGGACGCACAATGCCCAGGCGCACACACGACTGGCGCGCTCCGCGCAGAGTTTCGCGCACACGGTCCTCGGTCATATCCTTGCCGGTGAAATTCTTGCCGTCCACCGTAACAATCCGGTCGCCGGGCTGCAGACCTGCCTTCTCGGCGGGACCGCCCTCGGTAACCTCCACCACATTCACCGTGTCGCGGAAAATCTGGAACTGGATGCCCACACCGCTGAACGAGCCCTTAAGCTGGAGATTGGCCTCCTCAAGGTCCTTAGCCGCTATATAGGCCGAATGTGGGTCAAGATTGCTGAGAATGGCCGGAATGGACATCTCCACGAGCGAGTCCGCGTCCACCTCGTCAACATAGTTGTCGTGGATGTAGCCGAAAAGCTCGCGCAACTTTTTGTCGCCGCTGCTGTCGTGCCTGGCCGAGCACAGCACATAGCCAAGCCAGAGACCCAACGCAAAAAACAGAGCCCCGAAAAGCGGGAACCAATACTTTAATGCCTTGAAATTATGCATTTTTCAAACAAATAAACAAACATTACGGCCAACAGGTCAACCCTTGGAGCCATGGGCGTCGCCGCCCTCGATGAGCACACATTCTATTCCGGCCCTGCGCAGAAGGTCCACGCCGTCGGTGATTCGGTAGAGCTCCGCGAAAACCACGCGGCGGATGCCGGCCTGAATCACCAGCTTGGCGCACTCCAGACAGGGCGAAGCCGTGACATAGAGCGTGGCGCCGTCCGACGAATTGTTGGAGCGCGCCACCTTGCTGATGGCATTGGCCTCGGCATGAAGCACATAAGGTTTGGTGAGCCCCGAAGCCTCGTCCTCGCACACATTCTCGAAACCCGAAGGCGTGCCGTTGTAACCGTCGGAAATGATGCGCTTGTCCTTGACAAGCAGAGCGCCCACCTGACGGCGCCGGCAGTACGAGTTCTCGGCCCATATGCGCGCCATGCGCAGATAGCGACGGTCAAGAACCTCCTGTTTCTCAGCCGAATTTTCGTCCAAATTGCCCATAAAAGCTATATAAGTGTCTTTTACAATTTATTT
Source organism: Muribaculaceae bacterium (assembly GCA_036310635.1). Classification (GTDB taxonomy): domain Bacteria; phylum Bacteroidota; class Bacteroidia; order Bacteroidales; family Muribaculaceae; genus CAG-873. The sequence continues at coordinate 30,878 of JAXJRL010000055.1, forward strand.
GATGGATTAGGGAAAACACCGGGATGCCGGGCCACAAACTCCGAAGCCGCCGCAAGCGACTCAGGACGGCCCACATCGAACCACACCGAGCCCGGCTCCGGCGCGCTGGCGCGGATGCTCAGCTCACGGCAGTACTCGGTGTAGAACGGCACGATGGAGAACACCTGGCCCACCCTTGCGGCATACTCCTCGAGGGCCGGAAACACAGACGGGTCGACAACATGCACTCCACCGAACGACAGCCTGAGCATATCCGCCGACGGACGGAACCCTTCGGGACGCACAGCGCCGTTGCGGTCGTCGCCCCACCCCAACAGGCGCCCCGTGGCAGGAGCGAAATAAAGATGGCGGCTCGAAACGCGCTCCATTGCCAGCAGCGACACATCGGCGCCCGACTCCAGATGCCGGCGGTACATGGACGCAACATCGTCGGAGCAGAGAATGTCGGCATTGTGAACAATGAACGGACCGCCGTCCTCAAGCCATCGTCGCGCGCGCAACATGCCGCCGCCCGTGTCGAGCAGACATGAACGCTCGTCGCTCACATGCACTTCCATGCCCATGCCGCCGCACTCACGGAGATAGTCCTCGATCTGGTCGGCGAAATGGTGCACATTCACCACCACTGTGTCCACACCGGCGGCGCGCAGCTTGCAGAGTACGCGTCCCAGCATGGGAACGCCGTCAACAGGTGCCAAAGCCTTTGGATGGCTGTCGGTAAATGGCTTGAGTCGCGACCCAATGCCGGCCGCAAATATCAGAGCACGCATGATGCAAAACGGTCAGCTTCGTGGCATGAACACCTGCTCGATGTTCTGCTCGCGGTGAATGAGCTCCACTTTTACGTTAAACTTCTTGTTGAGGCGCTCGGCCATGTTCTGAGCCGAGTAGACCGAACGGTGCTGGCCGCCTGTGCAGCCGAAGGCCACCATCAGATTGGTGAACCCGCGCTCCATGTAGCGCTTCACACTGGCGTAAACCATGGCATTGCAGTGGTCGAGGAACGTGAAGATCTCGCCATCCTCCTCCAGAAAAGCCTTGACAGGCTCGTCCAGACCGCTGAACGGCTTGTAACGGTCATATTTTCCAGGATTGTTGACGGCACGGCAGTCAAACACAAAACCGCCGCCGTTGCCGCTCGTATCGTCGGGTATACCCTTCTTGTATGCGAAACTCATCACCTTGACAGTGAGTTGGCGCTTCTGCATCTGGTCTGCGAACTGTTTGAGGTCCACCAGTCGTCCCAGCGTCTCGCACAGATAGGGATACTCCGCAAACGGCTTCTGCAGAATCTGCCTGAGATTGGCGATGGCATAAGGCACCGACTGCATGAAGTGAGGCTTCTTCTCGAAATAGCCGCGGAAGCCGTAAGCACCCAGCACCTGGAGAGTGCGGAACAGCACAAAGTGGCGCAACTGTTCGTGGAAGTAAGCCTCGTCGACAGGCTTGTACTTGCGCAGGGCGTCGATGTAGCACTCCACCAGCTCCTCGCGCAGACTCTGCGGAAAACCTGCCTTGGCCTGCCACAGGAACGAGGCCACATCGTAGTAGAACGGGCCCTTGCGGCCGCCCTGGAAGTCGATGAGCCAGGGCTCGCCGTCCTTGATCATCACATTGCGGCTCTGGAAGTCGCGGTACATGAACGTGCTCGACTGACTGCGCATCAGCACCTCGGCCAGAGCCTGGAAGTCGTCCTCCAGACGATTCTCGTCGAAATCGAGACCCGTGGCCTTGAGAAAACAGTACTTGAAATAGTTCAGGTCCCACATGATGGAGCGCACGTCGAACTGCGAAGCCGGATAGCATTTGGAGAAATCCAGGCCCACCGCGCCCTTGAACTGCACATCGGGTAGCAGACGGATGGTCTTTTCAAGCAGCGAACGCTCCTCGGCCGAGAACGACGCGGTCTTGCGGCCTTTCTCTATGGCATTGAACAGAAGCATGTCACCCAGGTCGGACTGAAGGTACGACATCCTGTCGTCCGACACAGCCAGCACCTCGGGCACAGGCAGTCCCTGGTCCAGGAAATGGCGGTCGAGATACAGGAAGGTCTCGTTTTCGGGCAGACATTCACCGATCACACCGATGAGCGACTGTGGTCCTGACAGACGGAAATAACGTCGGTTGGAACCCGACGAAGCCAGCTCTACAACTTCCGAAGCATCGACACCGGTATAGTCTTTATAGAGCTTTTCGAGTGATGAAGTTTCCAAAACAGAATAACTTGATAGTCACTAATGACATTGGTTAACAAAGATATATGCGCCTGAGATAATGGCATAGCCGTCAAAGGCGCGCTCAGAGCAACACCGGCCGTCAGTTGGCCACCTCGCTCATAAACTTAACGCGCATGAGCCTGAGTTCCTCCTCGGAGTATTCGCCGTCGAACTCGTCGTAGGCGTCCTTGATGGAGTCAGTCTCGCTGTGCATGAAATAGTCGTAAATCTCGTCCTGCATGTCCGAGTCGAGCACATCGTCGATATAGTAGTCTATGTTCAGACGTGTGCCCGAATTGACAATGGATTCAATCTCGTCGAGAAGTCCGGCAAGGTCCAGGCCCTTGGAGTCGGCCAGGTCGTCGAGCGCTATGCGGCGGTCAATGGCCTGGATGATGGATATCTTGATGGAATTGTTGGGAATGGTGCGCACCCTGAGGTCCTCGGGACGCTCTATGCCGTTCTCTTCAACATATTCGCGGATGGTGTCCACAAACTCGCGGCCGAACTTGGCGGCTTTGCCTGCGCCCACACCGTAGATGTTCTGTAACTCCTCGAGCGTCACCGGATACATAGTGGCCATAGCCTCGAGCGTGGGGTCCTGGAACACCACATATGCCGGACGCCCAATCCTGCGGGCCACACGCGAGCGCAACCCTTCGAGAATGCCGTACAGCTCCGGATCAAGCGCCGACGAACCGATGTCGCCGGTATCGTCTGTCTCCGTTGAGAAGTCGTTGTCCTCCACAATCTTGAAAGACTGGGGTCGCTGCATCCAGCCACGCCCTTCGTCCGAGATAGATATCACGCCGAAGTTCTCGATGTCGCTGTCCAACAGGCCTGCTATGATGGCTTGCCTGATAACGGCCATGATGGTGCGGCTCTCAGTGTCGCGACAACTTCCGAACATGGGCAGTTCGTTGTGGCCGTACTGTTTGATATCGGCGGTCATGCGTCCGCGCAGAGTGTCGCAGATATGTTCGGCCCTGAACGGGGCTTTCAGAGCGTCCACACACTCCATCACCTCCGCCAGAACATCGCGGGCCTCTACCTTGTCCTTCGGATAGCGGCAGTTGTCGCAAAATCCGCAGTGCTCCTTGCCGTAGTCCTCGCCGAAATAGTGGAGAAGCATCAGACGGCGGCACACCGACGACTCGGCATAAGCGGCAGTCTCCAGAAGCAGCTGGCGTCCGATCTCCTGTTCGGCCACCGGTTTGCCTTGCATAAACTTTTCGATCTTGCGCAAGTCCTTGGCGGCATAGAATGTCAGACAATGGCCCTCGCCACCGTCCCGGCCGGCGCGGCCGGTCTCCTGATAGTAGCCTTCGAGCGACTTGGGCATGTCATAATGGATGACAAAGCGCACATCGGGTTTGTCTATGCCCATGCCGAAGGCTATGGTGGCAACGATCACGTCCACGCGCTCGTAGAGGAAAGCATCCTGGTTCTCGCTGCGGGTGGCGCTGTCCATGCCCGCATGGTAGGCCGAAGCTTTTATATCGTTGACCACCAGCAGTTCGGCGAGCTCCTCAACCTTCTTGCGGCTGAGACAGTAAATGATGCCGCTCTTGCCGGAATTGGCCTTGATATACTTGATGATGTCGCGGTCTATGTTCTTGGTCTTGGGGCGCACCTCGTAATAGAGATTGGGTCTGTTGAACGATGCCTTGAAAACAGCGGCGTCGGTCATGCCCAGGTTCTTCTGTATGTCATGCTGCACTTTCGGGGTGGCAGTGGCAGTGAGGGCAATCACCGGACGCGAGCCAATCTCGTTGATGATAGGACGTATGCGCCTGTATTCCGGCCGGAAGTCATGCCCCCACTCGGAGATGCAGTGGGCCTCGTCGATGGCATAGAACGATATGGGCACCGACTTCAGAAACTCTATGTTCTCCTCCTTGGTCAACGACTCAGGCGCCACATACAGAAGTTTGGTGGCTCCCGAACGCACATCCTCCTTCACCTGGTCGATGGCTGCCTTGGTCAGCGACGAGTTGAGGAAATGCGCCACCGAATCATCGTCCGAGAAGGCCCTGATTGCGTCCACCTGGTTCTTCATCAAGGCAATTAGCGGCGAGATGACAATGGCTGTGCCGCCAAGCATGAAAGCCGGCAGCTGATAGCAAAGCGACTTGCCTCCGCCCGTGGGCATGAGCACAAAAGTGTCGCGCCCGTCGAGCAGACTGCTGATTATGGCCTGTTGGTTGCCTTTGAATTTGTCGAAACCGAAACGCCGTTTTAGTGCTTCGAGAAGGACTGTCTGGTTAGCCATTGAAGAAAGCGGGGAGAGTTAGAGGTCAGGGATGAGGAGAATGTGATAATTTAAACCAAGGAGAGGTATTGAGGGTTGAAGCGCCTTCCGGCTGTCGGCACACCGGCCGGAGTCGGAAAAGCGCAAGGGATGGAATCAGTCGGCCACACGCATCTCGTCGAGGTGGGCTTTGTTGATTTTGTCAAGCGCATAGTCGCGCGTCACGGTGAATTTCTTGAGCGAACGCGAGGGCACCTCGAACATTGCGTCTACCATGACTGACTCAACGATGGAGCGCAAACCTCGAGCGCCAAGTTTGTACTCGATGGCCTTGTCCACGATGAGTTCGAGTGTCTCGGGAGCGAATGTCAGTTTCACGCCGTCCATGGCAAACAGTTTCTCATACTGCTTGATGATAGCGTTCTTGGGCTCGGTGAGCACACGCAGCAGAGCGGCGCGGTCAAGAGGCTCCAGATGCGTGAGCACAGGCATACGGCCGATGATTTCGGGAATGAGGCCAAAGGCGCGCAAGTCCTGAGGCGCCACATAGCGCAGATATTCGTCGCGCTCCAGCTTGCGGCGCGAGGCGTCGGTGGAGTATCCCACCACGTGCTGGTTCATGCGGTGCGCGATGCGTGTCTCAATGCCGTCAAAGGCTCCGCCGCAGATGAACAGTATGTTCTTGGTGTCAACCGGAATCATTTTCTGCTCAGGGTGCTTGCGGCCGCCCTGTGGGGGCACGTTCACTATCGAGCCCTCGAGGAGCTTGAGTAGACCCTGCTGCACGCCTTCACCGCCCACGTCGCGGGTGATCGAAGGATTGTCGCCCTTGCGGGCAATCTTGTCAATCTCATCGATGAAGACTATGCCGCGTTCAGCCTTGGCCACATCATAGTCGGCCACCTGCAGAAGGCGTGTCAGCAGACTCTCGATATCCTCGCCCACATAGCCGGCCTGGGTGAGAACCGTGGCGTCTACGATGGTGAAGGGTACATCGAGCAGGCGAGCTATGGTGCGTGCCAACAGCGTTTTGCCGGTGCCGGTGGGGCCTACGATCACAATATTGCTCTTTTCTATGTCGACATCGTCGGCATCTTGCGCAAGACGCTTGTAGTGGTTGTATACCGCCACGGACAGATATTTCTTGGCATCCTCCTGGCCTATCACATATTGGTCAAGGTATTCCTTGATTTCCTGCGGTTTGGGCACCTTGCGGATGTCAATGCCCGAAGCAGGCTTCTTGGCGTGGTCGGCATGGCCGCCGCGGAACTCCACAAGCATGGAGTGGATGTCGTCTATGCACTCGGCACAGATACAGGCCGTGCCGTTAGGCGACGGGATGATGGCCTCGCTCATGTCGGCGGTTCGGCCGCAGAACGAGCATTGGGCCATTCCTTGTTTCTTTTTGGGCATAATTGTCAGATGTGCTTTCTACTGTTATTTCTCCTTGCTCTGACGAATCAGTACACGGTCAATCATGCCGTAGTCCTTGGCCTCTTCGGCGGTCATCCAGTAGTCGCGGTCAGAGTCCTGCCAAACCTTCTCCAGAGGCTGCCCCGAGTGGTCGGCGATGATGGTGTAGAGCTCCTTCTTGAGTTTCTGTATTTCGCGGGCGGTGATTTCGATGTCCGAAGCCTGGCCCTGGGCGCCGCCCATGGGCTGGTGGATCATCACGCGCGAGTGGCGCAGTGCGA
>JAXJRL010000056.1:0-28469 GCA_036310635.1 Muribaculaceae bacterium
CATGTCGGTAACCTCCTCTGGGCGCTCGTCGATGAGCAGGATCATGATGTAAGTCTCGGGGTGGTTCTCGGCGATGGCGTTAGCCACATCCTTGAGCAGGAGGGTCTTACCGGTCTTGGGCGGAGCCACGATCAGGCCGCGCTGGCCCTTGCCGATGGGGGCGAACATGTCAACCACGCGGGTTGACAGATTGTTGGTGGTCTTGCCGCCGGTCAGGTCGAACTTCTCGTTGGGGAACAGCGGGGTGAGGTGCTCGAAGGGCACGCGGTCGCGCACAAACTGGGGCGAGCGGCCGTTCACGCGCAGCAGGGCCACCATCGGGAAGTACTTCTCGTTCTCCTTGGGCGGACGGATGGTGCACTCCACCACGTCGCCGGCACGCAGCGCGTTCTGCTTGATCTGCTGCTGGGTGAGGTAGATGTCGTCGGGCGACGGCATGTAGTTGTAGTCGGCCGAACGCAGGAAGCCGAAACCCTGTGGGTCGATTTCCAGCACGCCCATTGCCGTCAGAATGTCGGCAAAGTCAAAGCGTCCGTCGGTGATGCGCGGATCCTTCTGGCGGTTCTTCTTGTTCTTCTTGCCCTGGCCGGGGAGCGATGTCTGCTGGCCTGTGGGCGAGGGCTCGGTTATGTTGATGGGGGGCAGATTTGCGGGAATGGGTGCGGGTCCGGCCGGCTGTTGGGGCATGGGGGCCGCCTGGTCCTTCTGCTTGCCCTGTCTCTCTTTGCGGGGCATGAATGTGCGGTTGCCGCCGCCGAAGAATTCGGAGAACGACTTGTCGGTCTCGCTCTTCTTGCCGTTTGAGGGAGTGAATATTTTTTTGCCGGGAGCGGCGGCCTCGGCGGAAGCAGTTTCGGCTGCAGGCTCGGCGGATGCTTCGGCAGACTGCTGTGCCTCAGAGGTTTCCTGCTGTTCGGGAGCAGCTTCGGCTACAGGCTCGGCCGGGGCCTCTGCGGGAGCCTCTGTGGCTGCGGGAGCTTCGGCCTGGGCGTTCTCCTCGGCCTTGCGTGCTTCCAGTTCTTTCTTGCTGGGGCGTCCGCGCTTCTTCTTCTCGGGCTTGGCCTCGGGCTGTGCGGCTGCGGGCTCGTCCTTAGGGGCAGGCTGTTCGGCAGCCTCGGCCTTGGCGGGCTCGGCGGCCTGGGCCTTTGCGGCAGGCTGGTCAGCCTTCTTCTTGCGGCCGCGTTTCTTGGGCTGGGCCTCGGGTTGAGGGCGGTTGGCAATGCGCTGAGCCTCAGCGGCTGCCTGGTCTATGGCTTGCTGGTCAAGAATCTCGAACACCAGTTGGCCGGGCTCGCTGGTCTTGGTGATGCCAAGGCCCTGGGCTATCTCTTTAAGCTTTTCTTCTGGCAGATTTTCTAATTCGGAAATTGTGTACATATTTCTGTATGGGGTGGGGGATATGTTTTTGCGCCGCGTGTTGCCGCTGTTGTCGGCCTGAACTGTTACCTGTGAGGTGGTTAGGTGTTGCCGGTCCGCATCTCTGACCGAGGGAGGGCGTGGGTGGTTGGATGATTGTTTTATTTCAGTACCCTCAGATGCTGTGTTTTCTTCCAAGTGAATCGGCACCTAATTGGTGCAGGATCTGTAAGTAGCGGATTGTCCTGCTTTGTTGCTTTTAAATGCTCTGGCCGTGTTGAAACAGTGCTGGAAGCCGTTGGCGCAGTTCGTTTTTCTGTGTGTGTTTATATTTCGGATGCTTTCGGGGCATCGTCCGCGGGGTGCGGTTAAATTATTAACCCCTTGGGCATTACGAATTTACAATGTGTGTGTTGGGTGGAATTTGTGTCCGAATGATTTCCGGCATCTGCCGTTTTGATGATGGCATTTGATGGCTTACAGCTCGATGCACATGCTTGGCTGCGCGCCGGAGCGGTTTTGCTGTGTCGGATGCTCTTTCGGGGGAATCACGAGGCTACGGAATACGCCTCATTTTCTGCTGCAAAGTTACAAACAATTTTCTACATTAACAAATCCCCCGCCCCCAAAGTTCACCTGCACATTTTTCGTGCTTGCATCCGTTTTTAATAGGAAAATGCAGTGCTGATGAAATTTCTGTTTTTTGGTAACGGCCGTTACGGTAACGGCCGTTACCAAAATGAAATAAGCCGTGTAAGGCGCAATGCGTCAGATAAATAATATGGAGAAATATTTGTTTGAAAGGGGGGGTTAGATGGGAGTGCCGAAGGCGGTCAGGCAGTAGGCCGAGATCCATACGTAGATGATGAGGCCCAGAAGGTCGTTGGAGATCTGGATGAACGGGCCCGTGGCAAGTGCCGGGTTGATATGGAGTTTCTCAAGCGTGAGCGGCACCACCGTGCCAAGGATGGACGCAAACATCACCACCACGAACAGCGACAGCGCAACCGACAGCGTGACGGCAAATTCGCCGGGCAGCGCTATCAGATTGTATGCGAACATCACAGCCGACATTATCGTGGCATTGAGCAGGCCAATCAGCACCTCCTTGCCCAGCTGGCGCGAGAACTCCTTGACCTCCAGACTGCCGTTTGCAAGCGACTGTACCACAATGGCCGACGCCTGCACGCCCACGTTGCCGCCCGTGCCGCCGATGATGGGGATGAACAGCGCCAGGGCGGTGACAGCCTGCAGCTTGGCCTCGAACGAACCGAGGATCAGCGATGCAAGGATGCCCGAAACAATGCCTATCAGCAGCCAGGGAATGCGGGCCTTGGTCTGGGCGAAGATGGAGTCGTCGGCGTCGATGTCGCTCGAGATACCTGATGCCAGCTGGTAGTCGCGTTCCGAAGATTCGCGCACCTCGTCCATCACGTCGTCCACAGTGATGCGGCCCAGCAGACGGCCAATCGAGTCGATGACGGGCATGGCCACAAGGTCGTATTTCTCAAAGTCGAGCGTCACCTCGTCGATAGGGGTGTCAACCTTGACGCACACCGGGTCGGGCTCCATGACGTGCTTGATTTTCGACACCGACGGATGCGTGATCATCTTCTTCAGCGGCAGGGTGCCCTTCAGCTTGTCGTCGTCGTCAACCACATATACGTAGTAGATCTCGTCCATGTCCTCGGCCTGCATGCGCATCTGGCGTATGCACTCGGGCATGGACCAGTTCTCGTTAACCACAATCATCTCCGTGCCCATCAGGCCGCCGGCGGTGTCCTCGTCGTATTTCAGCAGGTCAATGATGTCGCCGGCCTGCTCCACGTCGTCGATGTGCGAGAGGATTTCGTCGCGGTCGTCCTCGTCGAGCTGCTGGATAAGGTCAACGGCGTCGTCAGTGTCCAGGTGGTCGATCTGCTTGGCGATCTGCTCGGCGGGCATCGACTCCAGGAGTTTGAGACGGTCATCCTCGTCGAGCTCCATGAGCACGTCGGCCGCCGTGTCGGGGTCGAGAAGACGGTACAGGAATTCGGCCTCGTTCAGCTCCAGGTTCTTGTACAGCTCCGCGATGTCGGCGGGGTGGAGAGTGGCCAGTTCGGCGCGCGCGTCCTCGGTGCGGTTGCCGCTGATGATTGAGCGGATGTGCTCCAGATATTCGTCGGTGTACTCTTTCATCGTCCTGTGTCGGTGTTATGGATTGTGGTGGTGTATCCTTTTCTTTATTCCTTTGCGGCGGAGGCTCTCAGCCCGGCCACGGCGTTGGTGAGCTCCACGAACTCCTCCACGCTGAGCTGCTCGGGGCGGCGGGTGGACATGGGGAAGTCCTCGGGCACGGCCATTCCGGGCGGCAGCAGGCCGCGCACGCTGTTGCGGATGGTTTTGCGGCGCTGACCAAAGGTGGTCTTTACCACAGTCTTGAAGAGCGCTTCGTCGCAGCCTATGCTGTCCACGCCCTTGCGGCGCGTCATCCTTATCACGCCCGATTTCACCTTTGGCGGCGGGTTGAACACTTTCTCGCTCACGGTGAAGAGATATTCCACCTCGTACCATGCCTGGAGAAGCACACTGAGTATGCCGCGGGCCTTGGTGCCGGGCTTGGCGGCCAGGCGCTCGGCCACCTCGCGCTGTAGCATTCCGCTGCAGCACACCACACGGTCCTTGTAGTCAAGCACTTTGAAGAATATCTGCGACGATATGTTGTATGGGTAGTTGCCTATGATGCAGAATTCCGGAACCTGCTCCGGCGGGTATACGCGGTCCAGGTCCATGCGCAGGAAGTCCTCGGCGAGGATTTTGTCCTCCAGTTCGGGCATGAAGTGCTCCTGCAGATACTCCACGCTCTCGCGGTCGATCTCCACCACCGTCACATCGTGGCCGTCGCGCAGCAGGTACTGCGTCAGCACGCCTGTGCCGGGGCCTATCTCCAGCACAGGCACTCCCTTGTAGGCGTCGAGGGTGGCAGCTATGCGCTGGGCCACATCCATGTCAGTCAGGAAGTGCTGGCCGAGGGCTTTCTTGGGTTTTACGCCGTTCATCCGTCTTTCAGTGTGAGTGGGTTATTCTGAAATATGCTCTCTCTGGCGCCACAGCATGATCGAGGCCATGAGCTGCACCACGCCGCCGGCCAGGGTGAACGCCAGCCAGTCGCGCAGGTCGCGCGACAGCCACAGGAACACTGCTGCCGCGCAGAAGAATATTGCGCTCCACACCTGGAATCGGTCCAGACGCTTCACCCTCAGGTTCTTGGTTCTGAGCGGGGTGAGCAGACGGCCCACCAGGAGCAGCACGGCCGAAGCCGAGTATATCACTTTGAATGTCATGCGCCAGGGGCCCATGAGCAGAGGCATCAGCAGTCCTACGGCTATGCCTATCAGTCCTATGTAAACCAGCGCGTTGCCTATTGTTCTCTTATGCATTTTTCTTCTCTGTGTGTCTATGTGTCGTTTTGTGGCGTAGGGCGGGGGCAGGGGAGCGGAGAGCGTTGGAGCTCAGTCCACTATGTAGACATCCTCGTTCACGCGGTTCATGTTGTGGTGTTCGCGCACAATCTGCTCTATTATCTCCGGGTCGCGGTTGTCCATGCGGTGGTTCAGTTCCTGATAGAAGCGCATGGTGTCGTTCTGCACCTTGATTTCGGCGCGCAGCGAGTCGATGGCGCGGTCATAGGTGTAGATTTTCGACATGGAGTTCTCCTGGAAGAACACCATGTACACTATGGCGGCTATCACCACCACTCCGGGGATGGATATGTACGTTTTGCACCAGTTGTAGAACCCTTTCATCGTTGTGTGTGTATCTTATAAATTGACTTGTCACTGCTTGCGCAGGATGAACAGCGGCGACGATACGAATCGCGGCAGCGCCGCCAGCCTTATGCGCGCCTCCTGGGCCATGGGGCTTGCCGCGGCGTCGCCCACGCTTATGCCGGCCGCTGTCAGCGCCGAGCGCATGCACTCCAGGGCCTTCTCCGGCGTGTTGTTGTCCTCGCTCAGATGGCAGAGGAAGAGGTGGCTGAGCGTTGAGCCCTCGGCTTGCGCCAGATCCACGGCGAATCTGGCCGCCATCACGTTGTCCAGGTGGCCTTTGGCGCCGATTATGCGCGCTTTCAGATACTCGGGATAGTGGCCGTGTACCAGCATGTCCAGGTCGTAGTTGCTCTCCAGCATCAGATAGTCGGCCTGGCGCATGTAGTGGTCGGCGCGCTCGGTGATCATGCCCATGTCGGTGCCCACCACGAAGGTCTGGTTGCCGCGCTTGAAGCTGAAACCGGCATTGTCGCTGCCGTCGTGGCTCGTTTCGAACGCAGTGATCACGAATCCGGCGGCTTCGAACTCAAATTCCTTGTATATGGCCTTGTGATAGTCCTTTATGCGGCGCGATATGCTGTGGCGACGCAGCAGGCCGTTGATGGTGCGCGGTGTGCAGTAGAGCAGCATGTGGCGGTTGGCGCGCAGCATCTGGTAGGCGTAGCGCACGTGGTCGCTGTGGTCGTGCGTCAGCACTATTCCGGCAATGGAGCGCATGCTGATGCCGTTCTCGGCCAGTTGCTCCATGACCACCTTGCTGTCCACGCCGGCATCGATCAGAATGCCGCCCTCCTTGCTGCCCAGATAGGCGCAGTTGCCGCTGCTGCCGCTGCCGAAGGATATGAAGCGGATAGCTTCGGGACGCTTCAGCGCCTCGGGTTTCAGTTCTATGTTGTCCGGAGTCTTGGCTTCGGCGGGTTCGGAATCGTCGCGGCCCTGGGGCTCTTCGGGTACGCCCATCTGCCGCGTCATGTCTATCTCCAGGCCGTCAAAAAGCCCCGGCAGCTCCTCGAGCTGTCGCAGCGACCTGCGTTTTCGCGATGATGGACGTGCTGTCATAGCTTCAGTGTGTGTGGAATTTGATTTCTAAGGGGTGGGATGCTTATGGTGGTTGCGTTGATTGGTTGCGTTGATTGGTTGCGTTGCTTGTGTGCTGACTACGGGCGCCTTGACGGCTGGCCTATCAGGAATATGCACGGCGTCTTGTTGTAGTCGTAGGTGCGCCGGCGCCATTCGCGTGCCGGCAGAGTGACCACGCTCTCGCCCTCGCCGGTGAGGTCGCAGGCCACGCACAGGTGCGTGTCGCCTCCCAGAGTGTCGGCTGCGGCCTTAACCATCCTGTTGTTGCGGTAGGGGGTCTCGATGAATATCTGGGTCTGGCCTTTGGCCGCCAGGCGTTCCAGGTTCCTGAGCGCGGCGGCACGCTGGTGGTCGTCGACGGGCAGATAGCCGTTGAAGGCGAAGCTCTGGCCGTCGAAACCCGATGCCATCAGCGACAGCAGAATGCTCGACGGGCCCACCAGGGGCACCACCTGCAGGCCGCGCTTCTGTGCCGCCGCCACCAGAGCGGCGCCGGGGTCGGCGATAGCCGGGCATCCGGCCTCGCTCAGCAGACCCATGTCCTCGCCGCGGAGCAGCGGCTCGAGCATGGCTTCGGCCTCGCTTGCCGATGTGTGCTCGTTGAGCTCGGTGAAGGAGCTGGCATCGATGGGGAAGTCGCGGAAGCAGGCGCGCAGGAATCTGCGGGCCGTGCGCGTGTTCTCCACCACGAAGTGGCGCAGTCCGCGCATCACAGCCATGTTGCGTTCCGGCAGCACGTCAGTGGCGCTGCCGGCGCTCAACGGACCCGGTAGCAGGTACAGCTTACCTGTTGTCTGGTAGGGGTTTGTGAATGCGTTTTCTGCCATCTTTGCCTGTTCGGAAGCTTTGTAGCGCCCTTTCCGGGCCACACTTGCCTTCCAAAATGCAAATATAGCAATTTTTCTGCAATTATCCGGAATCTCTCGCCAAATGATTGTCGCTAAAAAATCGCGTTTAGGCTGCGGCGCCCCCTGGCGGTCAGCGAACCAGGCCGCGGTTGCGCTCCAGATGTCTCATCTGTCGGAGCGTGTGCCATACCAGCAGCGCCGTCACGGCCGTGGCGCAGAAGTCGCTCAGCGGGAACGAGTACCACACGCCGTCCAGTCCCCAGAAATGCGGGAGCATCAGCATCATCGGTATCAGGAAGATAACTTGGCGCGCAAGGCCCAGCACTATCGACTTCGCAGCCTTGCCCGTGCTCTGGAAGAAGGTGGTGGACACCACCTGGAAGCCCACCAGCGGGAACGCCAGCAGAGCCTTGGTCAGACAGCTCTCGGTCATGGCTATCAGGCCCTCGTGGTTGGTGAACAGGCGGGCCACATAGCGCGGGATGGTGAGTCCGCCCAGGGTGCACAGCACGCACAGCACCGTGGCCACGCTCACCGCCAGCCAGTAGGCCTTCTGCATTCGGCCGTATTTGCCGGCGCCGAAGTTGAAGCCCACGATGGGCTGCATGCCTTGGCATATGCCCAGGATCACCATCACCACCAGCTGTGTGTAGGTGGTGAACAGGCCGGCGGCGCCGACGGCGGTGTCGCCGCCGTATTCGCTCAGCGACTTGTTGATCAGCACATTGACCAGGCAGCCGGCCACGTTGACCAGGAACGGAGCCGCACCGATGGCGAAGATGGGGCCCACGATGCGCCATTTCAGTCCGTAGATGCCGCGCTTGAACCGTATCGTGACGTCCTTCTTGAAGAAGTGCCACATCACGAAAACCAGGGCCGACGTCATTGCAAGCACCGTGGCAAGCGCTGCGCCTCTGATGCCCAGCTTGAACACGAAGATGAACAGGGCCGCGAGCACCAGGTTGATGCCGGCGCTGATGATCATGGCGATCATGGCGCGTTTCGGGTAGCCCGACGAGCGCTGTATGTTGTTGAACGACATGGTCAGGTTCATGATCAGCAGTCCCGGAAGCAGCGTGGACATGAAGTCGTGGGCCGGCGGCAGGGTGACGGCGCTGGCGCCGAAGGCTATCAGTATGTCGTCGAGGAACAGGGTGAATGTGCCTACATAAAGTGTGCCGATTATCAGCGTGAGCATCAGCGAGTTGCCGAGCACTCGCTCGGCTTCGTCGCGGCGGTTCTGGCCCAGCAGTATCGACACGCGCGCCGAGGCGCCGCCGCCCACCAGCACGCCGAACGCCGTGCACAGGTTCATCACCGGAAAGGTTATGGCCAGGCCGGCTATGGCCTCGGGACCCACTTGCTGTCCTATGAATATGCGGTCTATCACATTGTAGAGCGATACCACCACCATGCCTATCACTGCCGGCAGCGAGTACTGCCATAACAGTCTGGCAACAGGCTTGTTAGCTAATTCCTCTATGTTTCTTGACATGTCGTTGTCTTTTTGTGTTCGTTTGTTAGTCCTGTATGGGCAAGCATAGCAAACGGGGGGACCGTGCGCTGTGGCATCGTCCCCCCGGCTTTTGAATTTGTGCGGGCTTTATTTCTCGCCGGCCTGAGCCTTGGCGCGCTCGTAGTATTTGTCTACGTCGTAGAGGAAGCCAGGATATTCCTTGCGGAGCTCGGAATAGATCTCGGCCTCTTTCTCGTAGTTCTTCTGTGCGCGGTATACGTTGGCGATCTTGATCATTACGAACGGCACGAGCTGCGGGTTTTCGTCGGCGGAGTCGAGGGCCTTGTTGAAGCTCTTCAGGGCCTCATCGAGCTGGTTGAGGTTGGCGTAGCAGTCGCCCTTCAGCGAGTATACACCGGTTTCGATGATGTCGCTGCTGACCGAAGCCTTGTCCAGGTACTCGAGGGCCTCTTTGTATTTGCCTTCGTTGTAGTAGCGGATGGCCACCATCAGCTTGGCGCGCTCGTTGGCCTTGTAGCTGCCGTCGTCGGCGATTTTCTTGTACATGGCGGCCTGAACGGAGTCGTTCATCTCCACGTCAGCCTGGCCCATGGCCTCGGCGGCCTTCTCTTCGCCGCTCTGGTGCATCCAGTAGCCGATGCCGGCAATCACCAGCACTGCTGCGATGCCGATCAGCGACCACATTATGATTTTCTTGCTCACGCGGGCCACGCCTGCGTCCTGCACTGCTTCTACTTCTTTGATCTGGGGTTCCTGGGGTTGGTTGTTTTCCATTGTCCTATGTAATGATTTTGTTTTTTCTGTTGTCTGTTAGCCGGATCGGCGGTGCGCCTGCTGTGCTCTGCGAGCCTCGTGCATCGGCACACCTGCTCCGGTGCCGGGGTTCCGGCACACTTTATGATTTGCAAAATTAAGCCTTATTCCGCAAATATAAAAATATTGGCGCCCGTTTTTTTCTTTTTCACGCTGAAATGCGTTAAATTTGTACTCCCCAACACCTGTTCTAACCTCTCTTTTGACGCTCTTCTATGAAATCTTTCGATATCACTGTCCCCGTTCAGGTTCTCGCATATGATGAGTTGCCGTCCGACATCCGCCCCATTGTCGACGAAGCTCGCCGCATGACCCACAACTCGTATGCGCCTTATTCCAACTTCCATGTAGGCGCCGCCATCCTGCTCTCCGACGGCAGCATAGTGACCGGTGCCAACCAGGAGAACGTGGCCTATCCCTCGGGCACCTGTGCCGAGCGCTCAGCCTGCTTCAATGCCGGGGCAAACCACCCCGACGCCCGCTTCCGCGCCATAGCCATCGCCGCCCGCGGCACCGACGGCGAGTTCACAGAGCCTCCCACGGCTCCCTGCGGCGCCTGCCGCCAGGCCCTCCTCGAGTACGAGACGCTCGCCAAGGCCCCCGTGCCCGTCTATCTTGTCGGACGCGACAGCATCTACCGCGTCCCCTCAGTGGCTGCGCTCCTCCCGCTGGCCTTCACCGAGTTCTGAGCTGCGCCTGACTCCGATCCCATTTTGCCCGTCCCTTATTCCGGACGCCACCCCTCAGCGGCGTTCCTATGCCCCGTGTGCCATCCGGTGTTTGACACTTTTTAATACCCTTCACGCTTTTTTGCAAAAAAACAATAAAAAAGCGGGGTTCGCCATCGTTGCCTTTAAACCATGTCCCGCTTTTCCGTCAATTATAGCGTTGCCGGTTTAAAAGGACGGTTTGCCTTTTGCGTCCGCTCTCTCCTTGGCCGGCAATAATCCCGTCGGTGGCACTGTGATGCCGCCGTCGGAATTTTGCTTTTATACTCACCACCCCAAAAAACTGTAATCCGTTTCCAGTAAAAATCATTTATCACACAATGCTTAAAACAGTTTTGCTACGCATCGTCTGCCTTCTGCTCTCCCTGCCGGTAGTCACCGCCGTTGAGGCGTACACTGTCCGTGGTAAGGTTGCCGATGCCGACGGCGAGCCGCTTATCGGCGCCTCGATCCGTCTGCTGGCCGCGCGCGACAGCGCCCGCATAAACACGGCCATAGCCAACAACAACGGCGCCTTCGCCATCCCCAACGTCAAGGCCGGACGTTACATCCTCGAGGCCTCATACGTGGGCTACGGCAACAATTACACCAACATCGACCTTAAAGCCGACCGCAACCTGGGCACCATCACCCTAAAAGAGTCGGCCACAGTCCTCAAGGAGGCTGTCATCACCGGCATACGCACACCCATGAAGGTGATGGAGGACACCGTGGAGTTTGCGGCAGACACGTACAAAACCCAGCCCAACGCCGTGGTCGAGGACCTGCTCAAACGCCTGCCGGGAGTGGAAGTGGGCACCGACGGCAAAATCACCGCCAACGGCAAGGAAGTTACCAAAATCCTGGTGGACGGCAAGGAGTTCTTCTCCGACGACCCCACCGTGGCCTCCAAGAACCTGCCCGTCAACATGGTGGACAAGCTCCAGGTGGTGGACCGCAAGTCGGACCTGGCCCGTATCACCGGTGTGGACGACGGCGAGGAGGAAACCGTCATCAACCTCACGGTGAAAAAAGGCATGAAGAACGGATGGTTCGGTAATGCCGAGGCCGGATACGGCACCGACTCCCGCTACATGGGCACATTCAACGTGAACCGCTTCTGGAACGACAACCAGATCACCGTGCTCGGAGGCATCAACAACATCAATCAGCCGGGCTTCACCGACGGCGCCTCAGGACGCTTCCGCCGTTTCGGCGGCGACAACGGCCTGACGCTCTCACAGGCCCTCGGCCTCAACTTCAACGTGGGCAACAAGGAGATTTTCCGTGTGGGCGGCGACGTGATGTACAGCCACACCTCGCGGCGCACCACCACACGTCAGGACCGCCAGTACATATTCGAGGACTCCACCTCCTACCTCAACTCCAATAAATATGCGCGCGACAAGGGCCACAACATCCGCGCCGACTTCCGCGTGCAGTGGAATCCCGACTCGGCCAACACCCTCGAGTTCCGCCCCCGCATGTCGTACAATGTGAACGACTCCTGGTCAAACGACTCGTCGCTCACCCAGTCGGGCTTGCGCGAGGATGTGACACGCTCCATCAACCGCAACACCTCGCACGGCACCTCGTGGGAGTTCGGAGCACAGCTCATCTACAACCACAAGTTCCGCAACCGCCCCGGCCGTTCGTTCTCGGTTCACGCCCGTTTCAATTCATCAAACGTGCGCGAGGACGAAAATTCCTACTCCTGGAACAAGTTCTACCTGCTCAACGACTCGATTGACCTCTACGACCAGGTGGCCAACGACCACACGTGGTCGAACAATGTGTCGGCGCGCGTGTCATGGACCGAGCCCCTCGGCAACGTGAAGAACGGCAACTTCCTGACCTTCGCCTACAATTTCAGCTATCGCTGGAACAATGCCGACAAACTGGTGTACGACCACCCCGTCACCTGGCCCGACGGCTGGCTGGGCAACGCCCTGGTGAGCGACAGCCTCGTTTGGCGCGACGACCTCTCCAACCAGTTCCGTAACGACTACATGAACCAGGACATCCGCGCCGGCTTCAAGCACGTCTCAAAGCAGGGCAGCATCGACGTGGGCGTATCGCTGGTGCCCCAGCGCTCCAAGTCGATCGATCTGATCAACGCCGAGCGCAACATCACCCGCTCAGTCCTCAACGTTGCCCCCTACCTCCGCTACCGCCTGCGTCTGTCCAAGACACGCAACCTCAACATCAACTACCGAGGCCGCTCATCGCAGCCGTCCATGTCGCAGCTGCAGCCCGTGGCCGACTATTCCGACCCCCTGCGCGTGGTTGTCGGCAACCCCGCCCTCGACCCCACCTTCACCCACTCCGTGCAGGTGCGCTTCTCCGACTTCAACCCGCAGGGACAGCGCTCGTTCATGACCATGGTCAACGCCCAGCTGGTGCAGAACTCCATTGTGTCGCGCACATCGTTCAATCCCACCACCGGCGGACAGACCACCACCTACGAGAATGTGAACGGCGTGTGGAGCATCATGGGCATGGGCATGTTCTCGACCCCGTTCCGCAACCACTCCTGGGTGTTCAACATGCACCTCATGGGCCGATACGCCCACAACGTTGGCTTCAACAACGACCGACGCAACCTCTCGCAGTCGCTCAACCTCAACTTCATGCCCTCGCTCGCCTTCCGTCCCGACAACCTGGAGCTGGAAGTGCGCCCCCGCTACTCGCTCCAGCTCACCAAGAACTCGGTGCAGGCACAGTCGGACCGCACAGTCCACACTTACGGCGGCATGTTCAACGGCACATACTACACTCCCATAGGCCTCGTGGTCAGCACCGACCTTGACTATGCCGCAACCTCGGGCTACTCCGCAGGCTACAACTCCAACCAGTGCCTCTGGAACGCCTCGCTGGCCTACCGCTTCCTCCCCGACCAGTCGCTCACACTCACGCTCAAGGCCTACGACCTCCTGCAGCAGAAGAAGAGCATACGCCGCTCCGTGACCGCCAACTATATCGATGACACCATGTACAATTCGCTCACACGCTACTTCATGGTGACCGTAGCCTACAAGTTCAACACCTTCGGCAAGGCCAACCAGCCCAAGAACCGCAACGAGCGTCGCGGCCCGTTCGGCCCCGGTGGCCCCGGCGGAGGAGGCGGTCACCCCGGACCCCCGCCATTCTGACACACATATTCTCCTACTCTCCAATATCAGACAGCCACGTGCCCCGAAGCGCGTGGCTGTCTGATATTTATGCCCTGGTGTGTGATGTGTTCCTGCCTGCGCGGGGCAACGGGCACAAAAAAAGAGCCGCGCCCAATCACTTGGACGCGACTCCCAAATAAACAATAGGAAAGTGTCTTTCTTTTACTTGATTGCCACCTTGGCGCTGCCGGCTGCGGACACCACAATGTAGAGGCCGCCGTCAAGTTTGGCCTTCTCGCCGGCGCCGACTGTGGCAACCAGCTGGCCTGCGGCATTGTAAACGCGCAGTGCGCATCCGGCGCTGAGCACGTTGCCGTCAACGCTGTAGTCAAGCGGTGCGTCAACTGCCACGTCGCTCACGCCCAGGCTTGTAGCCGAGAACACGAACTTGGCGTCGGGGCGCATGTTGTTCTCTGAGTAGCCGAAGCTCTTCTCGCCGTCGAAGGGTTCGTCGCCTTCATCGTGCGACTCGAAGCGGGTCACGCCGGTGTGGCTGTCGTCATAGCCGTAGTCGCCGCGGAACTTCACGCCGTAGTTGCCGGTCTTCGAGGGTTCCTTGTGGAGCATCACCACCAGGTTCTTGCCCTTGTACTCGTAGCTGGTGCTGAACATAATCTCGAGAGCGTCGGAGTTGGGGCTGATGGTAGCCTTGCCGTGGAACACGTCGGTCAGCTTCGAAGCCGGAACGATGCCGGCCTTGAGGTCGGTCTGGTCGGTTTCGCCCACCCACATGTGGAAGGGAACGTCAACATATGTCACCGTAACCGAGGTGTAGGGGAACGAGATGGTCATCAGGTGCTTGTCCTTGCCTGCCGCCAGGTCCTTGGCATAGTAGATGGACTGCCAGATGCATTCCGGGCCGAAGAACGATGCCGGAGCCACCTGCAGGTCGGTGGGATTGGGCTGGTTGAACTCTATCACGGCCGATCCGGCTGCGAGCACCTTCTGGGTGTGCACGGCGGTGGCATTGTTGCTGAGGTCGGCGTCGGCATCGTATGCCACGCGTGCGCTGATGGCATAGTCGCCGGCATTCTGCAGGGTGTGCTTGATGGCTACGGTGGCCTTGGCACCCACGCCCAGTTCGGGACCTTCGGCGCTTGCCAGAACGGTTGAGCCGTCAAGCAGCTCCACCTTGTAGCCCTTGGCGGGGTTGGCGCCCTTGTTGAGCACCTCGAGTGTGTAGGTGGCCTCCTCTGCGGCAACGCTCACGCTCGGGGCGGTGAACAGACCGGCCTCCAGGTCGTGTGCCTTGCGCTGCTGTGCGGTGACAGTGGCGGCCCAGCCGGCGGCGCTCTCCATGATGTCGGAGTGGAACACGAAGGTCAGGCAGCCGTCGGCGGCGGTCGACTCTATGTGCTTCAGCTCGGCGGGAACGGCGTCGTAGGCCTTGAACTGGCCGAACTTGGTGCCCGATGTACCGCGGCCGTTGTACACCTCCAGGTAGTCGCCGTAGGTCTCCACGTCGAACTTGCTGAACTCGGCCACAATGTAGCCGTCAGCTACTGCGGGGGCTATCACCAGGGTGTTGTTGCGTGAGTTGTAGTAGTTGTTGTAGGGGCCGCCTTCGTCGTAGAAGTTGTAGGTCTTGCCCAGTTCCACCTTCTCCTCGCCGTCGGTCATCACAATCCAGTCGCCGGGCTTCACCATCACGTTCTCGAGCAGCGACGGGGTGCCGGCACCGATTTCGCTCTGCGGGGTGACGGTGTAGTTGTACTTGCCGTAGTCGGCCTTGTCCTCGTACTGGAGCTGCGAGGCGGGAACGGTGGCAACCACCTTGGTGCCGCGCTTCACCTCGTAGCCGGTGATGTCGGCGGGGTCGAACACGCCGCCGGTGGCGCCGGCCGTGGGTGTGCCCCAGCTCAGAATGGCGCTGCCGTCGCCGGCGGTGGCCTTAAGTCCGATAACGGCGCCGGGAATGTCCTTGCCCACGCGCACGTTCAGTTTCTCGGTGTCCACGCCTCCGTTGCCCTTGCTGTTGTAGGGCACCAGCTCGTAGGCGTACATCCTGCCTGCCTCCACGCCGCTGTCGGAGTAGCTGCCGGCCTTGCCCATGTCGGTGCTCTTGCACTTCACATCGGCCACCTGCACGCCGTCGCGCATCACTTTCACACCCTGCAGCTCGGTCAGAGCCTTGCCCTGGGCGGTGCGGGTGGGATAGGTCCAGCTCAGCTCGGCTGTGGTGAGCGTGCCCTTGCCCTTGGCATCGGTCACGCGGTCGGGAGTGCCCGCTGCCACATTGATGTAGGGCACGAACAGCGAAGCCATGCTCGAGATGCCGTTCTTGCCTATCTTGCCCACGGCCGTGGCGGCGCCGGTGGCGGTGTCCACCTTGTAGAGGGTGTAGTCGCCGTTGTTGGCCCAGTAGAGTGTGCCGTCCTCGTAGTCGAACGCCATGGTCTGGTCGAAACCGGCGTCGACGCCCAGATCGCCCACCTTGGTCAGTGCGCCGCTGGTCTTGTCTATCTTGTAGAGTATGTCGTCGGAGCTCACGCCGTACACGGTGCCGTCCAGCGCGGCGGCCAGTGCCAGCATGTATTTCTCGGTGCCGCCGTCGGAGCACTTGCCAATCAAGCGGCTGTTGCCGGTGGCGGGGTCGAATTCGGCGAACCACTGGTTGCCGTGGCGTATGCCGTACACCTTGCCGCTCGAGTAGTCGTAGGTCATGTCTATCATTTTCACGGCGTCGCCCGTCTGCTTGGCTATCAGGCGGCGTTCGCCTGTCTCCATGTCTATCTCGTACAGGCCGTCAACGCTCGACTGCGTGCCCTTGACGATGGCCTGGCCGTACCAGTGATAGTTGTGATAGTAGCCGCCGTACACCACTGCATCGTTGGTGCAGTCCTTGATCAGCGTGGCGTTTTTGGGGTTTGCGGAGTCGAAGTGGATGGGGCCGCGGACAGGCGTCTCGCTCAGCTCCCATGCCTGGTAGCCGTAAATCTCTTTGGCCAGCATGCCGGGCGTGGCAAAGAGGCTTCCGGTGAGCAGACAGAGTAGAATTTTTTTCATAAAGGATATTGTTTTTAGGTTGTCAGTTTTTAAGCTGAAATATGAATGTTGAGGCACTAATTTTTGCAGGAAACCCACGGCGCTTTCTTTTTCCTATTGTTTTGCGCCGTATGCATCGTATTTGTTTAGGCGCCAAAGCTACGATTATTTTCCCGAACAGCCAAATAAAACACAGCTTTTCCCCATTTTTTCATTAGCTTTGCACTGAAAACACAAAAAAACACAGCAATTTCATGGCCGACAACTATCTGGAACGCAAAATGGCCGAGCATCAGGCCAACCGCCCCGTGGCAGCCCCCAAATCGCGCGCTGCCGACTCGGCTCGCCGACGCGCCGAGGACTCTGTCCTGGCCGGATACGGCAACACAAGCGTCTATATCGACTCTCCGGCCCTCGACGCTGCCACGCTTGCCGCCGTGCGCCTGCTGCGCCGCCTGGGCCTCCGCGTGGCCTTCTCCGCCCTCGATGCCCCCGACGCCCACAAGCAGGGCACGGCCCTCGCCCAGGAAACCGGCAGCCGCTTCTATCCCGGCTCCACCGCCCCGCAGGCCGTGGTCGACAACCTTGCCGCGCACTGGTCGGGACCCGATGCCGTAGTCACTCTCGGCACAGGCCGATGCGCGGGCCTGTGGCCTGACCGTGTGCGCCATATAAGCATCGGGACCGACAGGCTCGATGCTGTCAGTCCCGATGTCTTGGCCCGATGTGTGGCACTGGGTGTCCACCCCGTGCTGGGCCCTGCCATTGAGGCGCTCCTCTGAAGCGCTCAGTTGTGGTGCGCGGCCTTGAACGCCAGCGCATAGTAGCGTATCTGTTTGATCATGGCCAGCAGACCGTTGGCGCGGTAAGGCGACAGGTTTTCGCCCAGGCCTATGTCGTTGATGAAGTGCAGGTCGGCATCCAGAATCTCGTCCGGGGTGCGGTCGTTGAGCACGCTCAGAAGCAGCGCTATGATTCCCTTCACTATCGACGTGTTCGAGTCGGCCTCGAAGTGCACCTTGCCTTCCGGGGTCAGCTCGGCGTGCAGCCACACGCTGCTCTGGCAGCCTTCTATCAGGTTTTCAGGCACTTTGTATTTCTCCTCCATCGGATCCAGCTCAGTGCCGGCGTCGATGATGGCGGCGTAGCGGTCCAGCCAGTCCTCAATGTCGCCGAACTCGCTGACTATGTCTTGTTGCTTTTCTTCTACTGTCATGGTTATGTGTATGCTGGTGGGGTGGGGGAGTCGGCCTCCCGGCCCGTTGATTACATGTCTCAAAGACCATAGATGTACTGCATCACCGTCTGGCCCACGGCCTTGAGTGTCTGCGTGTCTATGTTGTCCAGGTTGTCGGCCATGGTGTGCCATGTGGGGTTGAACGAGCCGGTCTGCGCGTTGCCGCACTCTATTATGTCGACAGCCTTGATGCCTGCGCCTATGAGCGGCACATGGTCGTCGTTGACGGCTCCGCCCATGCGCTTGGGGAATCGGGCGCCGTATCCGGCACGTTCCGCGGCCTGCCACAGCGCATTGACCACGCTGCCTGCCGCCTGCTGGCTGAAGTATTCCTGCGGGAAGACGGCATCCTTGCCGCCCACCATGTCGAGGAGAACCGCCGCCTCGGGCAGGCGTCCGGTGTAGGGCAGGTTCTGGGCGAAGTACTGTGTGCCCAGACACCATGTCAGGTCGCTCTCCGCGTCATTGCCGCTCGTACCGGAGTCTTCCACGTCGGCCATCAGCACGTCCACGCCCACACCCGGGGCGGCCATGCCGGCCTGACGCGCTATCTCCATGATCACGCCCACGCCGCTTGCGCCGTCGTTGGCGCCGTCGATGGGCTTGGAATGGTTGGCGGCGTCAGGGTCTTCGTCGGCCCAGGGACGGGTGTCGTAGTGCGCCAGCAGGAGCACTCGGCGCGGAGACTTGAGGTTGAAACGCGCTATCACGTTGTTCACCTCGGCGGTGCCTCCGCGGTGGTTGTCCTGGCTGCCGCGCTGCACCCACACGGTGTCGGCTCCGAAACCTTTGAGCATGGCCGCCATCCAGTCGCGGCACTGCCTGTGGGCGGCCGTTCCGGGCACACGCGGGCCCATGGCTGTCTGCGCGGCCACGTAGGCATAGGCGCTGTCGGCGTTGAACGCAGGCACGCTCACTGCCTCCTCGGCCTGTGCCCCGGCCTCGCCGGCCTGGGCCTTGCTCTGCGAGCCGCCGCATGCCGTCAGCGCCCAGCTCAGCGCCAATGCTGTGATCGCTAAGGTTTTGTGTGCTATATTCATTGTTGTGGTAATGCTACAAAAAAAGGGTAAGCTTACTACATCGCACCGCTACAACCCCCTACCCTTGCTTCGGTCAGGACCTGGGGGAGTTCGGGGGGAGCTGGTCGTGTAGGACTTACCCGACGCAAAGTTACAACTTTTTTTCTCCCCGCCAAAATATTTTTGCAAATTACCTTTGATGTGGTCTTCAATGTATTGATAATCAGTGTTTGCCGAAACTGCGGCTGAAGAACGGCAGAGCGTCGTAGAGCGCCGTGTGCCAGTATTCCCAAGTGTGGGAGCCGTCGCGCACGCGCAGTTCGCACGGCACGCCGGCCTTCTTCATCCCCTGGTAGAACCTCAGATTGCCGTCCAGCAGATAGTCGTCGTCGCCGCAGTCCACATACCATCGCACCGTGCGCAGCGCACGGCGAGTGGCCTCGTCGGCGTTGAGTATGAAGTCGGTGGGACTGTTGCGGCGCGCAGCGTCGTCGAACAGGCGCACCTTCTCGCTCACTTTGTCGCCGCGTTCCACGCCTGCCGGGTCCACGTGCGCGCTCATGGCATAGACCGCCGCAAACATCTCCGGATGCTTCTGCGCATAGCCCACGCTGCCGCCCCCGCCCATCGACAGGCCGCCGATCGCGCGGTGCTCCTTGTCGGCTTTCACGCGGAAGCGCTTCTCCACCATGGGCATGAATTCGCCGAAGAAAAACTGCTCGTAGGCGCAGCCAGGCATGTCGTAGTATCCGCTGAACACCCGGTCGATGTCCTTGCCGCTCGCCGTCGGCGTCACCACAATCATCTCGTCGGCCCGGCCGCTCTTCACCAGCAGGTCGGTCACTGCCTTGAGGCCGCCGTGTGTCTGCCAGTTGTCGTTCTGGCCGTACAGGCCGTGCAGCAGGTAGACCACCGGATAGGTGCGCGTGGTGTCGCTGTCGTAGCTCTCCGGCAGCAGCACGGTGTAGGCGCGCGGGGCGCCGAGAATGGCCGAGTGGATGGTGTCGGTCACAAATCGCGAGCCTGCGCCCAGTGCCGCCGAGGCGCCGGCGGCGGCCATCACGGCCAGCATAAGTATCTTTTTCATATGAGTGTCTGTTATCAATGAGGCAATCCCGCCCCGATGGTGTCCGGAGCGGGATTGCATATCAGTTTAATTAGTGAAGTCGGTTAGGCGGTTACGCGCTCAAGCCAGCGCACCATGCCGAACATAATGCCCATCGACACGAGGCAGACGGCCAGGAACACGCCCCAGGCCACCCAGATGGGGTAGGCGTTGTAGACCAGCGGGCCGATCCACAGCAGCAGGTTGCCGATGGCGGTGGCGCCCAGCCATAGGCCCTGGCACAGGCCCTGAAGGTTCTTCGGGGCAACCTTCGACACGAACGACAGGCCCAGCGGCGAGATGAACAGTTCGGCGACGGTCAGGAAGAAGTAGAGCACGAACAGCACCCAGGGGCCCGTCTTCAGGCTCTCGGCTACGGCCGGGGCAACTTCCTTGAACTCGTTGGCCGAGGGATAGCCCTTCATCAGCGAGAACACCATCAGGAACAGGTAGGCCAGGCCGGCCAGGCCCATGCCGATGGCTATCTTGCGCGGGGTGGAGATTTCCTTGCCCTTCTGCGACAGGCGGCCGAAGATGAACATCACCACCGGGGTGAGGATGATCACATAGAACGGGTTCAGAGCCTGCCAGATTTCGGGCTGGATGGAGTCGGTCTTCACAAAGTCGCGGGCGAACAGCGACAGCGAGGTGCCGTTCTGGTGGAACGAGAACCAGAAGAAGATGGCAATGCCCAGCACTGCGAACAGGGCGTACATGCGTTGCTTGATTTCGCGGGCCATCTGGGCTTTCTCCTCGGCGGTGTAGTTGACCACCTCGGCCTTGGCCTTCTTGGCGGGCGAGGGCAGGCCTTTCTTGGCCCACAGGAAGATGCACAGTGACAGCAGCATGGCGGCCACGGAGGCGATGAACGAGTAGTGGATGCCGGTGTTGAACACGTCGAGGTACTCGGTGCAGAACTGCGACAGGTTGTCAGTCTGGCCGCCCATCGAGCTCACCAGCGCATAGAGGTTGTCGGCGTTCTGCTGGTTCATGTTGTCGGATACGGACAGATATTCGTGGCAGAGTGCGGGCAGCGAGGCGTTGTAGGCCATGTTGTGCACGCCCAGCCACCACGAGCGCAGGATGGGTGCGATGAACGGTGCCACCAGGCCGCCGATGTTGATGAACACGTAGAAAATCTGGAAGCCTGCGTCGCGCTGGCTCGAGTATTTCGGGTCGTCATAGAGCTGGCCCACGATGGCCTGCAGATTGCCCTTGAACAGGCCGTTGCCGAAGGCTATCAGGAACAGCGCCGTGCAGGTCATGGTCAGCAGCCACGAGGTGTTGTCGCTGGTGGCCAGGATGGGAACGGACAGCACTATGTAGCCGAAGCACATAACCACCAGGCCCGTGATGATGGTGCCCTTGTAGTTCTGCGTGCGGTCGGCGATGATGCCGCCCACCAGGCTCAGTATGTAGATGCCGGCATAGAAGAACGAGTAAATCAGCGCGCTCGTCTCCTCCTTAAGTCCGAATTTTGAACACAGGAACAGCACCAGGACGGCGTTCATGATGTAGTATCCGAAGCGCTCGCCCATGTTGCTCAGGGCCGCGGGTATCAGCCCTTTGGGGTGGTTTTTGAACATAACTTGGGGTATTTTATTAGGAATTAGATGCTTGGGTCAATGCGGGCGCTGTGTGTAGCGTCGCTTCAGGTGTATTGGCGCCGGATTCAGGTCTGCGTGCCGGCGCGCCGAGGGCATTTTGTGCTCCACCTTGCAAATTTAGCAAGAAATTCCTAAAAATCAACCCCGCCGGCCCAAAAATCGCCCCCACAGGCCCATATTGCCCCTGATTGCCCCGAAACAGCGCGCCCGGGCGGCCTCAGTGTGGGGCCGTCCGGGCGCTTATGTGTGTTAATTGTGTCGGATCAGTACTCGCCGAGCTTCGAGGCCATGGCCTTGTGGGCCTCCTCGTAGCCGGGCTTGTTGAGCAGCGCGAACATGTTGGCCTTGTAAGCCTCCACACCGGGCTGGTTGAACGGGTTGACGCCCAGCATGTAGCCGCTCACGCCGCAGGCCATCTCGAAGAAGTAGATCAGCTCGCCAAGGTTCTCGGCGGTGAGCTTGGGGATGACAATCTGCAGGTTGGGAACGCCGCCGTCCACGTGGGCGATGCGGGTGCCCAGCTCGGCCATCTTGTTCACCTCGTCCACACGCTTGCCGGCCAGGTAGTTCAGGCCGTCCAGGTTCTGCTCGTCGGTGGGGATCTTCAGGGTGTTGTCGGCCTCGGCCACGCTCAGCACGGTCTCGAAGATGGTGCGCTCGCCGTCCTGGATCCACTGGCCCATGGAGTGCAGGTCGGTTGAGTTGTCAACGGCTGCGGGGAATATGCCCTTGTGGTCCTTGCCCTCGCTCTCGCCGTAGAGCTGCTTCCACCATTCGCCGAAGTAGTGCAGCTTGGGGTTGTAGTTCACCAGAATCTCTATCTTCTTGCCGGCGCGGTAAAGGGCGTTGCGGGCAGCGGCATAGCTCACGGCCAGGTTGTCGGCCGAGGGCTTGGCGCACTGCTGCTGCATGCGGCGAGCGCCGGCGAGCAGGGCCTTGATGTCGAAACCGGCCACGGCTATGGGCAGCAGGCCCACGGGGGTCAGCACCGAGAAGCGGCCGCCCACGGCGTCCTCGATGACGAATGTCTTGTAGCCCTCGTCGGTGGCCAGCTTGCGCAGGGCGCCGCGCTTGGCGTCGGTCACGGCTATGATGCGCTTGGCGGCCTCCTGGCGGCCGGCGGCGGCCTCGAGCTGCTCCTTGAGCAGGCGGAAGGCTATGGCGGGCTCGGTGGTGGTGCCCGACTTGGAGATCACTATGATGCCGAACTGACGGCCCTTCAGGTACTCCTGCAGCTCATACAGGTAGTCCTCGCCTATGTTCTGGCCGGCGAACAGCACCTCGGGTGCGCCCACCTTGCCGCCCATGTGCTCGGCCAGGGAGTTCGACAGCGCCGAAATCACGGCCTTGGCGCCCAGGTAGCTGCCGCCGATGCCTATGCACACCACGGTGTCGCAGCGCTCGCGCAGAGCCTTGGCGGCGTCGGCTATCTCCTGCTGCAGGGCCTCGTCGGTGCGGCCGGGAAGGTCTACCCAGCCCAGAAAGTCGTTGCCGGCTCCGCTGCCGGAGGTCACTGTCTCGAGGGCCTTGTCGGCCTCTCCCTTGATGGCGTCGAGGGCGCCGGCGGCCAGAAACTTGGCCGCATTCTGTGTCTTAAGTGTCAGCATAATATTCTTGCTTGTTTGGTTATTAGGTTCTTGTTCAGGTAAATGCCTCGCCCATCTTGCGCATGGCCTTGGCCGGGTTGGCGCGCCGGTACAGCACGTCGTACACGGCGTCGAGTATGGGCATGTGCACCTCGTAGGCGCGGTTTATGTCGTGCACGCACTTGGTGCCGTAGTAGCCCTCGGCCACCTGCTCCATCTCCATCTTCGCAGCCTTCACCGAGTAGCCGTTGCCGATCATGGCGCCGAAGTTGTGGTTGCGCGAGAATCGCGAGTAGGCCGTCACCAGCAGGTCGCCCAGGTACACGGAGTCGCAGATGTTGCGCGGACGCGGGCAAACGGCGTCGACAAAGCGCTCCATCTCGCGCACGGCGTTCGATGCCAGCATGGCCAGGTAGTTGTCGCCCATCTTCAGGCCGTGGATTATGCCGGCGGCGATGGCGTAGACGTTCTTGAGCACGGCGGCATACTCTATGCCGTCCAGGTCCGACGACGTGATGGTGTGCGAGTTGCGCGACCTCAGGCAGCGCGCGAAGTCCTCGGCGTGGTCTATGTCGTTGCAGCCTATCGTCAGGTACGACGGGCGCGACAGCGCCACCTCCTCGGCGTGGCACGGGCCGGACACCACCAGCATGTTGTTGCGCGCTATGTGGAACTCGCGGATCATGTAGTCCGAGATGAGCTCGTTCTCGTCGGGCACTATGCCCTTCACGGCCGACACCACGGCTTTCTCGCTGATGTCCACGGTCACCTTGCTCATGTGGTCCTTGAAGTAGGGCGACGGGGTGGCTATCAGCAGGGTGTCGGCGTCGGTGCAGATCTTGTTGATGTCCGAGGAGAAGAATATGCGGTTCACGTCGAACTGCACGTCGGTCAGATACGCCGGGTTGTGGCCCAGGCGCACAAACTCCTCAATGCGGTCGTCGCGGCGCATGTACCAGTGTATGCTGTCTTGGGTCTGCAGCAGCAGTTTGGCCAGCGCTGTGGCCCAGCTGCCGCCGCCCAGTATCGCTATTTTGCCTGGAAAGCTCATGGTATGGAGTGGGGGAAATGTGTGTTGCGTTTTTGTGTTAGCGGGGATAAAATCAGGCCTCGGCGCCTTCGCCGTCCTTCTTGTCGGCCGGACGCGCTGTCACCTCCGGACGCATGGTCGGGAAGAACAGCACCTCCTGGATGGCGGTCTGGCCCGTGAGCAGCATCACCAGTCGGTCGATGCCGATGCCGATGCCCGATGTGGGAGGCATGCCGTATTCCAGCGCGCGCACAAAGTCCTGGTCGATGACCATGGCCTCGTCGTCGCCGCGCTCGCCCAGGCGCATCTGCTCCACGAAGCGCTCGTACTGGTCTATCGGGTCGTTCAGCTCCGAATAGGCGTTGGCAAGCTCCTTGCCGTTCACCATCAGCTCGAAGCGCTCGGTTAGGCCCGGGTTGTTGCGGTGGCGCTTGGTCAGCGGCGACATCTCTATGGGGTAGTCGGTGATGAAGGTGGGCTGTATGTACTTGCCCTCCGAGGTCTCGCCGAAGATCTCGTCGATGAGCTTGCCCTTGCCCATGGTGTCGTCCACCTCTATGCCCAGGTTCTTGGCGGCCTGGCGCAGCTGGGCCTCGTCCATGCCCTCGATGTCAACCCCGGTGTTCTCCAGGATGGCCTCGCGCATGGTCACGCGGCGGTAGGGTGCCTTGAACGACACTGTGTGGTCGCCCACCTGCACCTCGGTGGTGCCGTTCACCTTCAGGCAGATGTGCTCCAGCAGCTTCTCGGTGAAGTCCATCATCCAGTTGTAGTCCTTGAAGGCCACATACAGCTCCATGCAGGTGAACTCGGGGTTGTGCGTGCGGTCCATGCCCTCGTTGCGGAAGTTCTTGCCTATCTCGTACACGCCGTCGAAACCGCCCACAATCAGGCGCTTCAGGTACAGCTCCGTGGCTATGCGCATGTACAGCTCCATGTCCAGGGTGTTGTGGTGCGTGATGAACGGACGGGCCGAGGCGCCGCCGGGGATGGTCTGCAGGATGGGGGTCTCCACCTCCATGAACCCGTAGTCGTCAAAGAATCGGCGCATGGCGCTGATGGCCTTGCTGCGCTTCACGAATATCTCGCGCACGGGGTCGTTCACAATCAGGTCCACATAGCGGCGGCGGTAGCGCAGCTCGGGGTCGTCGAAGGCGTCGTAGGTCACGCCATCCTTCACCTTGACTATGGGCAGCGGGCGCAGGCTCTTGCTCAGCACGGTCAGCGTCTGCGCGTGAACGGTGATCTCGCCCGTCTTGGTGCGGAACACAAATCCGGTGATGCCCACAAAGTCGCCAATGTCGAGCAGCTTCTTGAACACCACGTTGTAGAGGTTCTTGTCCTCGCCCGGGCAGATGTCGTCGCGGCTCACATACACCTGTATGCGGCCCTCCGAGTCCTTCAGTTCCATGAAGGCGGCTTTGCCCATGATGCGGCGGCTCATCACGCGGCCGGCTATGCTCACCTGGCGCGGTTCGGCGTCGTCGCTGAAGTTCTGCTTGATTTCGGCGCTGTGTGCGTCCACGGGGAATTCGGCAGCGGGGTAGGGGTCGATGCCGTTGTCGCGCATGGCCTGGAGGCTCTGGCGGCGGATTATCTCTTGTTCGCTGAGTTCTTGCATAATCGTGTATGTGTATATTTGGCCACAAAGTTACCCAAAAATCCCCACACTCCCAAACTTTTTCCCGGCTACCCCCTCGGCGACCGCCCGTAACCCGCCCTATAAATCTTATAAGTCTTATACGTCTTATCAATCTTATAAAACTTATGCGTCTTACCCCCGGCGCCGGCCGCCCCTCCTCTCCACTCGCCTTTTTGTCCAATTTCTTCGCCTTTTTTGCCACGCATCAACCCCCTCTGCGTTTTATTTGTTAATTTTGCATATTGATTATTGTACCCATGCGGTGCGACGCCGCCCCATTTACCAATGCTAACTCTGCTGATATGAAACACTTAGCTGTCACTTCACTGGCCCTCGCAGCCGCGCTCTCACTCAGCGCGCAGCGCGTGGAGCCCATCAAATTCGGTAACTTCGACCAGTGGCTCTGCCGCAACATCAAGGAGTCGTCGCTGCTCGGCGGCGACACCAAGAAGGTCTACGAGATATGCCCCGCCGGCACAGACAACTCCGGCAAACCCTACACCACACGAGGCGGCTCACCCTGGGGCACCAGCAACGTTCTCGCCTCGCCAGCCGGAATCACCAAAACCTCAAACGCCGTATTCCCCGAAGACCGCCCCGGCCACGGCAAGTGCGCCAAGCTCACCTGCATGTTCGAGCACTGCAAGGTCCTCGGCATGGTCAACATGGAGGTCCTCGTCGGCGGATCCATTTTCACCGGCCAGATGATCGAGCCCATCAAGAGCACCAAGAATCCCTACTCGAAGATGAACATGGGTGTGCCCTTCACCGGACGCCCCAAGGCCCTGCGCTTCGACTACCGCGCCGTGGTCCCCAACACCGGCACACGCACCTACTCATCCGGCTTCGGCAAGAAGAAGACCGTGCAGGGCGGCGACCACGCCGAGGCCCTCATCTTCCTGCAGCGCCGCTGGGAGGACGCCAAAGGCAACATCTACGCCAAGCGCGTCGGCACCGCCCGCGAGAAGTACTCCCGCTCCACCTCCGGATGGGTCAACAACCACGACATGAAAATCACCTACGGCGACGCCACCAAACACGCCGGCTACAACGCCTCCATGGGCCTCATCCCCGACAAGAACAGCTACTACGCCCGCAATTCCAAGGGCAAGATGGTGCCCGTCCACGAAGTGGGCTGGGACGACGCCAACGCCACCCCCACCCACATGATAGTGATGTTCTCCGCCTCCGGCGGCGAGCCCTACCTCGGCACCCCCGGCCTCACCCTCTACGTCGACAACGTCTCCCTCGTCTACTGACCCCCCTCCGGCACCCTCATGGTTTATCGGGCTGATTATTCTCCTCTAAGCCCGATAAGCCCAATATGCCCAATAAGCAAAGCTCTCTAAGCCCGATGACGCAGCCGCCACCGGTCACCGCCTGTCGCGGTACCCTGTCCGCGCCCTGTACATTGCCTCCTTGATGCCGCCGTTCTCCACAAACTCTGTTTGCAGCTTCTCTATCAGCTTTTTCAGCATGCGGTCCTCCTGGTGGATAAGCGTTATGGCAATGTTGGCCACAACCTCCTCCGACCGCAACGGTATACGTTCCATGTAGAACGCCGTGTCGTTGTGGTGCCAGCTCACACGGCGCACCTGCTGGGTGCGCGGATCGTCAGGCGCCCACAGTTTCAGCTGACGGTGCCGCAGATGCCACACATAGTCCATGAGCAGCTCCTGAAGGCTGGCCCTTGCCACATTTGTAAGCTTTATCTCGGTTTCGGCCGATGTGGCCGATGCCGCTGCGGCCTCGGCAATGTTGGCGCAGCCGCTGCGAGCTGCCTGAACCATCTGGTCGCGAGTGCGGTCATGCCCGGGATAGTATTTGTTGGCAAAGTAGTAGGTTATGTCATAGATGCATTCCGCTTTCTGAAATACGATCAGATTGCGGTAATTGCCCTTTTCGGGAAGAAAAAGCTTGTCTGTCATGGCATTGGCTGTTGAGTGGCACAAATATAGCCATAAGCGCCCATTGCTGCAAATTAAACTGCCCACTTCATCAAAAAAACAGCCTTTCCATCCCCGCCGCCCATACTCCTTGCGCCCTCCCTCATCCTCCTAAGTTATATTGACCTTATCAACTCCTCACCCTTTGCTGCCTCCCCTCATACACTCTTATCCTCCCCGACCTCCCACGGTCTCTCCCAACCACCCTCAACCTCCTCGACCTCCTACGGTCTCTCCCATCCTCCCCCATCATCCTAAGTTATTGGGCCTATTGGGCTTATTGGGCCTATTAGGCCTATAAACTCTACTCCCCCTCTCCTCCCTCCACCCAAAAAAAATGGCCGCGCAACGCGCGGCCATTTTCATATCAGGGAGTGTGTGGGTTGTTTACTTTACCAGACGCTTTACAACCTTGTTGCCCTGGCGTACGATGTACAGGCCCGGGGTCAGGTTCTCGCCGTTGACGCGAATACCGTTCAGGTTGTAGTACTCGACAGGAGCGTTGCTATTGTCCTCAGTGGCAATCTCTTCAACACCAGTGTTGGTGTCTGCGTACTCAACTGTGAAGTAGTTCTCGGGAACTTCACCATCCTTAATCTTGTCAAGATTTGCAGGATAGTAGAGCTTCACAACGGGCTTGTGGATGGCGTTGGAGGTGGGCTTGTTCACTGCGTAGGTGTCGATGGCGGGCGCACCCTGGTATCTGTCGGGGTACAGGCCGTTCCAGGTCTCGCCGTCGGGGTGTACGCGGAAGTGATAGGCCTGCTTGGCATTGTCAACGTTGGCGTTGAGCATGTGCTTGCGGATATTGCCCTGAGCATCCTTGGAGTATACCATGGTGAAGTCGCGGTCGTAGATGCTGCCGTCATATTTGTCGCCCTCTTCAATGGCTTTCTCGTTTACATACAGCTGGCTCTCGGTGGCATAGAGGTTGATAGCCCATTTCTTCAGCTTGTAGTTCTTATCGTCATCCTTCAGGTCAGCCCAAGTGGTGCAACCCTCATACATGCTGAACGGATAAGCCATAGTCACACCTTCTTTTTCCTCTA
>JAXJRL010000057.1:0-2444 GCA_036310635.1 Muribaculaceae bacterium
ATATCTTATCAGGATTTCCAGGTTACTAATTCGCCCTTGCCGGTGCGTCGGAGGTGACGGTTGGCAACGAGCAGGATGTCTTCGCCCGACAGTCGGGCCACAATCTCGCCGTGGTCGCTTTCGCGAGCCTGCTGCATCTGGCTGAGAAGGTTTCCCTGCTGGGCCTTGTTCAGGATGACCTCGCCGGACGAAACCATGATGGGGGTCATGTCGGCATAGTCGTTGCCCGGCACGCGATAGCCGTCAGCGGCGTGTGGGACGATACCACCGTTCTTGAAGAAGGGAATGGCTCCAACTGCAGTATTTGCGTAGAGAGCCGTCGTGTTTGCAATAACTGCCGCCGTCAGTCCTACCATAGCCGTTGTATTGGCAGTCTCTGAGGCTATCTGTGTAGTGGCTGTGATTGTGTTGAATATATCATATACAGCCTTCACTCCTTGAATAACAGACAACAGACCTTGACCAAATCCTATAATTTTTTGGACACCTTCAGGCAGTTGGACACCCATCTGCTGGAGTCCACTTGCAACTTGCGACATTCCTGAGATAATATCCTGTGCTACTTCTATATTATCGTCGAGCGATGTTGTGGATGTCGCACGGTCATAACTCAGCTGCAAGCCTTCGAGGTCTTTCTTTGAAATGGTGGTTGCTGATTTCACCGAATCGGCTGTGATAGATGCTGGTTTGTTGAAGAGGTCAAGCGTGTTGTCGTTGAGAGCGATGATCTGATTGGTGATGTCGTTGATTTCCTTCTGTGCTTCTTTCCATTCTTCAGTAGCCTTGCCATAGGCTCCCTGGAACTCCTTCACAGTCCTCAGTTGGTCCTGTAATACCTGAAGTTCTGTGCGCGAGGTTGACTGAGTGAGTACAGATTTTTGGTTGCCCTCCATCTTTTCAAGAATATTCTGCTGCGCGTCCAGTTCTGCCTTGATCTTGCGTCGGCTGTCGTCATTGGCGGCTGCACGCCATGCCTTCTGAAGGTCTTGCACCTTTTTAGCCTGCCAATCTATACTGCCCTCAACAGGGTTTGTGTCTCCGCCAGTGTGACCGCCACCACCGCGACCACCTCTACCACCGCCACCACTACTGCGACTGCTACGCAACCTACGTTTGGCTTCTGCAATCTTTCTTTTCGAATCGGCGATAATACTACTGCTCGGATTGTATGGGGCGGTGGTTTCTGACTCTTCTGGCCAGACTATCTCATCCGAACCATCTCCTTGAGGGTTGTATTGTCCGACAGTCCATTGGATAGAACCCCATATCTTCTTGATTTTTGTAACCAGCTTGAGGATGGTTGTCAGCCCTTCGGCAAAATCGGTCTTCAACCCTGTGCTCATCTCCTTCCATCCGTCCCAGCCGAAACAATCGCGGATAGCCGAATTCAAATTATTTGTCGCTATTTCAAGTTCAGCTGTAGCTTCCCCGACTTCGCCCGTCTGGTACTTTGTTTCTTCGAGGTTGGTGTTAAGTGTGGCGATGGCTTCACCCAATTTTGTACCTGCGGCTGCTCCTTGTCGGCCGAATACCGTTTGCATTACCTCACCAGCTGCCTGGCTGCCGCTACCGGTTTTCTCGATTGCTTGCGAAACCTTACTGAGAGCTTCAAAGATAGTCATACTGCCGTCGTTGAGCTTCTGCGTCATCACTTCGCCGTCGATACCGAGTTTAGCAAGTGCCTCAGAGGTCGAATTAGTCATCAGGCGGATATTCTTGATACCCATCACAATGGCATTCATATTCTGGTCGGTGAAGATGCCACCCTCAGAGTTGTGGATGATGGCAACCAGCTGCGAGGCTGAGATGCCCGCATCACGGAAGCTGGGAGCATATTGCTGAATCATACTCAACAGCTTCGGCCCGTCACCCTCAATCATACCCTGCATACCATCACGGATAAGCTGAATAGCTTCGTCGCCCGATAGCCCAAACTGCGTCATCAGCGTATTGGCCGCGTTGATAGCCTCACGGAAGTCGACATTATACACATTGGCAACAGAGGTCATTGCGTCAGTCATGCGGTCAGCGTCGTCGCCCTTCAAGCCTGTTTTTACCATCGTGGCATTATCACGGCGTGATAATTGCTCATTGTAATCGACCCATGCTTTAGCACCAGCTGCAACAACCGTCGTTGCAGCACCTATCCCGGCTGTCAGCAGGGCTGTCTTCGATGTCAGCATCGACGTAAGGTTGCCTGCAATTCCGAGCTTGGAGCCGATAGTGTCTACAACCTGACCATATTTTCCGAATGCCCCGCCGAGGCCGCTGAGCAGTCCACTGCCTTTGACATCTGGACTTTTAACGTTGTTCAGCTCCTTGTTTAAGCCTTCCAGCTCGCTTTTCGCGTTAACCGTGCGCTGCTTCAACTGCACCATTGATTCTGCCAGAGCCTTGCCGACATCGCTGCTCTTGACTTCATCAGACATATTCTTGTATTGCAG
>JAXJRL010000058.1:0-32241 GCA_036310635.1 Muribaculaceae bacterium
ACAAAAAAATTAATCAAAGAATCTGTAGAATCATCAAATAAATCTTAACTTTGAAACTCCTATGAAATGGCGCACTTCTCAGCTGTTACCTGGCGCACTTCTCAGCTAAATTTTACAGGCGTTGACGGTAAATGTCAGGTTAGGTTTTGATTGTGTATTATAGAACAGGGCTGTTTTTGCGACTTACTTTAGATTTTGTTTGGGAATGCAGGCTTGGTTTCGTAATTT
The DNA here is from genome assembly GCA_036310635.1 of Muribaculaceae bacterium. Taxonomy (GTDB): domain Bacteria; phylum Bacteroidota; class Bacteroidia; order Bacteroidales; family Muribaculaceae; genus CAG-873. The sequence goes on from JAXJRL010000058.1 coordinate 229, forward strand.
TGTAATGAATTAAATCAATATGTATGGACGAGGCAAATGAAAAAGCCAAACTGGCATGGACTCTCATAGAGGAAACGGGCGCAAATGTTTTTCTGACAGGTCGTGCCGGTACTGGTAAAACCACGCTTTTACGAAAGTTGAGGGAGAGCAGTAACAAACGCATCGTGGTAATAGCTCCCACCGGAATAGCCGCTATCAATGCCGGCGGCGTCACTATGCACTCTTTCTTTCAGCTGCCAATAGGTCCTTATCTCCCGGGTTTGACTGACCTCGGAGGCCGCAATTATGACCGTTTCAGCAAGAGCAAACTCCGTCTAATCAAGAACATGGACCTGCTTGTCATTGATGAGATCAGTATGGCAAGGGCTGATTTGATTGACGCGCTTGATGCCTCGTTGCGCCGACATCGTGATCCGAGCCGTCCGTTCGGAGGTGTGCAACTTCTGATGGTTGGCGATCTGCAGCAGCTTGCGCCAGTCACGAAGCCCGAGGAGTGGTCGCTACTCAGTCAGGTTTATGACACTCCCTATTTTTTCTCAAGCATAGCTCTTAAGGCCACGCCATACGAGGTGGTGGAACTTGACCATATCTATCGCCAGACTGATCCGGTATTCACATCCATACTGAACAAAGTGCGTGACAACACTGTGGATGCCGGAACACTTTCGCTTCTCAACAGCCGTGTGTTACCCGACTTTGTTCCAAGACCGGAAGATGGCTATATACGCCTGGTTACACACAATGACCAAGCCAATGCCTTGAATCAGCAGGAGTTGCATAAGCTAAAAGGCAACCCTGTAACTTTTAGTTCAGAGGTGGAAGGCGATTTCCCGCCCAATTCCTATCCGGCGGAGTCGCAACTGACACTGAAAGCCGGCGCACAAGTGATGTTCCTGCGCAACGATCCGCTGCAACACTATTACAATGGCATGATAGGAACCGTGGAAAGCCTTTCGCCGGAATATGTTGTGGTACGGGCCGCAGAATCAGGCGAACTGGTGAATGTGGAGCCCGTCAAGTGGGAAAATATTAAATTTGAGACGGACAGCGAGACCGGCAAAGTGGTGGAGAAGACAACAGGCGCATTCAGTCAGTTGCCGCTACGCCTTGCTTGGGCCGTCACCATTCACAAAAGTCAAGGCCTGACCTTCGAGCATGCCATCATCGATGCTTCCCGATCATTTGCGCACGGCCAGACCTACGTAGCCCTGTCGCGATGCAAAAGTCTTGAGGGCATGGTGTTAAGCGCCCCCATCACACACTCGTCCATCATTTCGGACAGGGATGTTTCGGAGTACACACGCCACAGCCAGGAAAACCAATGCGGCCCCGGCCGACTTAACAAAATGAAGCGCGAATACTATTGGACACTCCTGCGCGAACTTGTAGACTTCGGACAGATTCAGAATCTGCTCGAAGACATGTCGCGTGCGGTAGAGGACTATGTGTCGCACACCTATCCCGTGTTCTCCAGCCAGTATTCAAGGGCCATGACAGTTTTCGACACGGAAATTGCGGAAGTTTCACGTCGTTTTGTCCATGTGTGTCAAGGTTACGGACAGCACATTGCGGAGCCAGAAAAAGACGAGCATCTCAACAAACGCATTACCGACGCCGCCAAGTACTTCAGCAACAAACTCATCCCATTCCAGGAACTCGTAAACCAAACGCCTGACAATTTAGACAACAAACAGGGACGCAAACGCATCGTTGAACTTAAAGTAGAACTTAAATTGGCTATTGCGTTTAAAATCAATCTTCTAAAAAGAGTTTCGGGGCTTGGCAACTTCCATCCTCATGAATATTTGAAACTGAGAATGGAGGAGACTGCCAGAGCTGCAAGAGTGTCAGAAGCAACAGCGCAGACCAAAAAAGAGAAAAGCAAAACTACCGACAAAGCCGCACTGAAAACACTGACCGAAGACATTAACGACCAGGCACTTTTCGAGGCGCTGTGCCAGTGGCGTGCGGAGGCCGCAAAGGCGATAGCCCGGCCTGCGTTCACTGTTGCGCATACCAAGGCCCTCATTGCCGTGTCGAATGCCAGGCCGTCAACGCTCAGACAACTTATGGGCCTCCCCGGCTGGGGCAAACTCAAAGTCAGTCAGTACGGTGCGCAGGTGCTGTCCATTGTGGCACAGCACTCCTGAGCCGAGGATTGTGTCAACTCATATCGGCTGGGACAGCAAGTGACGTAACGGCTAATGGCAAATTGTCAACAACCCCCAATTTTAACGCGGAAAGAGGCGGATAATTCGTGGATAATGACTAAATTTGTAAGTCTAATGCACACTGCATATCTACGATGAACGAGGTCGCCCTAACACATATGTTATTGAAGGATACTGCATTCAAGAACCTGATGCAGTGCCGTATCTTCAATGTGCTCCTTATTGCGTCGCGCTACGATGCCTTCATGATGGAGGAAGACGGACGCGTGGAGGAGCAACTTTACTTTGAGTACGTATCGCTTAACCTCAGTTCGCCGCCCCGAGTGACGCGAGTTTCCAACTTCGACGAGGCCATGAAGGCCCTGGCGGAGAAACACTATGACCTCATAATATCGATGCCTGGTGTGGATGTGAGCGAGACTTTCCTCCGCTCAAAAGACATCAAGGAGCTGTATCCCACAACCCCGATAGTTGTGCTCACGCCGTTCTCGCGCGAAGTGTCGCGACGTCTTCAGCACGAGGACATGTCGAACGTTGACTATGTGTTCAGCTGGCTTGGCAACATGGACCTCCTTCTGGGCATCATCAAACTCCTCGAAGACAAGATGAATGCCGAGCACGATATCCTTGACGTTGGTGTACAGGTGATTATGCTTGTAGAGGATTCAGTGCGTTTTTACTCATCGGTTCTCCCGCACATCTACAAGTTCCTGCTCAAACAGTCGATGGACTTCTCGACCGAGGCCCTGAACGAGCATGAGCAGATGCTGCGCATGCGCGGCCGTCCAAAGGTGGTGCTGGCGCGCGACTATGAGGAGGCCGTGGCCCTTTATGACAAGTACCGCAACAACATGCTGGGCGTGATCAGCGACGTGTCCTTCAAGCGCGAAGGCGAGAAAGATTCAGCCGCCGGCCTGAAACTCTCGCAGTATCTGCGCAGCCAGGATCCCTATCTGCCCATCATCATAGAGTCGTCCGAGATAGAGAACCGCGACCGCGTGAGTGCCTTCAACGGCATATTCATCGACAAGAACTCTAAGAAGCTGTCCGTGGACCTCGGCACTGCCATTCGCGACAACTTCGGCTTCGGAGACTTCGTTATCAAGGATCCTGCGTCGGGCAAACGCATCATGGCGCTGTCGTCGCTCAAGGACCTGCAGGAGCACGTATTTGAAATTCCTGCCGAGTCGCTGTACTACCACGCCTCGCACAACGACATCTCGCGTTGGCTTTACTCACGCGCCATGTTCCCCATTGCCGACGTGATGAAGGAACACCGTTTCTGCAGCCTTGACGAGGCTCCGGCTGTGCGACAGCTGATTTTTGACCTCATTGTCAAATACCGCAGGATGAAAAACCGCGGCGTTGTGGCAGTGTTCCAGCGCGGTCGATTCGATTACTACTCCAACTTCGCAAGAATAGGGGAGGGGTCGCTCGGCGGCAAGGCTCGCGGTCTGGCCTTTGTCGATTCCATCATCAAAAAGAATCCAGAGTGCGACAATCTGGACGGCATAACAATCGCCATTCCGCGCACCGTGGTGCTGTGCACCGACATCTTCGACGAATTCATGGAGAGCAACAACCTCTATGGTGTGGCACTTAGCGATGCCGCCGACGAGGTGATCCTGCACCACTTCCTTGAGGCGCGCCTGCCCGAAAAACTCATTGACGACCTGTATGCGCTGTTTGAGGTGATAGACCGCCCGTTGGCCGTGCGCAGCTCCAGTCTGCTTGAAGATTCACACTATCAGCCTTTTGCCGGCATCTATGCCACGTACATGGTGCCCCATGACAAGAATCCTAAGCGCATGCTTGATATGATAAGCGATGCAATTAAGGGAGTGTACGCTTCGGTGTTCTATGCCGACTCCAAGGCATATATGACCGCCACCAGCAATGTGATTGACCAGGAGAAGATGGCCGTCATCATACAGGAGGTGGTGGGACACACTCACGGCGAGGACTATTTCCCGTCCTTCTCGGGTGTGGGCCGCTCGCTCAACTATTACCCGGTGAACGGCGAATCGGCAGAGGACGGCGTGGCCCAGGTGGCGATTGGTCTTGGCAAATATATTGTGGACGGCGGCAGGGCATTGCGCTTCTCTCCGCGCCATCCCGAGCGCGTGCTGCAGACATCCACCCTCGACCTTGCTCTGCGCGACACCCAGACACACTTCGACGCCCTGAACATCAAGTCGGACTCGCTGTCGCATTTCAGCAGCAATGACGGCTTCAACATAGTGAGCCGCAGCGTTCAGGACTATGCCGGTCAGCCGGTGCTGGACTACATGGTGTCAACCTACAATGCCATGGACGACATGCTCATTGACAACAACCGCGGTCCCGGCAGACGCATCGTTACCTTCAACAACATACTTCGCGACAAGGTGTTCCCGCTGGCGAAAGCCGTTGACTATATGCTTAATCTCGGCAAGGAGGCCATGGGCCGTCACATTGAAATCGAATTCTCAGGCGACATAGACATACGCCGCAACGCACCGGCGCCGAACAAGGGAAAGATATACTGGCTGCAGATCCGCCCCATTATCGACCGCAAGGACATGGTGGAGGACTCTATGCTCCAGGCCCCCCGCAAGGAGACAATTCTATACAGCCGCAACGCACTGGGACATGGCATGATCAACGCCATACGCACCATAGTGTATGTGAAAACGTCCTCATTCAATTCACTTGAAACACGTGCAATTGCCGCCGAACTGGAGCGCCTGAACGCCGACCTTACCGCCCGCGACGAAAACTACATACTCGTGGGCCCAGGCAGATGGGGCACAAGCGATCCCGCCCTGGGCATTCCCGTGAAATGGCCGGCGATTGCCAATGCCCGACTCATCGTGGAGCTCTCGCTCGGCAACTACCGTGTAGAGCCAAGCCAGGGCACGCACTTCTTCCAGAATCTCACATCATTCGGCGTGGGATACTTCACTGTCAATCCCTTCAACACCGAGAACGAGTTCTTCGACGAGGCCTACCTGGACAGCATCCCGGCCGTGGTTGAGACCGACCACTTGCGAGTGGTACGTTTCGACGAACCTCTGCAGATCGGCATAAACGGCATGAAAGGCATAGGCGTGGTGCTGAAACCCACGGCCATCGGCGACCTTGAAAATGACTCTCCACAATAATAACGACACACAAGCCCCCACAACATAAAAAATACCAACCAATCATATAACTACGACATGTCCTTCCTCAACAAGATAAAAGTAGCCTTCGGTATGGGCGCCGATGAAGACGACAATCTCATTGACGACGATCCCGACACCACGACTGAAACGGTGCGCCGACTGCCGCACCCGGCTGTGCAGAAGCCACAGGAAGCCCATACCAGCTTCACAATAAGCCGCGTTCCCGATGACAAGGAGCGCGAGGCCAATGCAACAGCCATCTTTGACCATGTTGTAAAGACCTTCAATGAGGCCCTTCCCGACTTCCTGGCCAAGAGCGTGGATCCCGAGGCTCAGAAGCGCCAGCTCCTTGCCGGCCTGAATGACGACCTGAAGAACTACATCGAACGACTGAACCTGGCTGCTCAGAAAGAGGGACAGCGACGCTGGGACGCCGAGAAAAACAAACTCTCCGCCAACCTGCGCGAACTGGAAACCCGTACACGCGAATTTGACGAACAGCGCAACCTGCTCAACCAGAAGCAACTAAGCGCCGACCGCCAGAAGCGCGCCCTCAACGAAAAAGTGCATGACCTTGAAACAAAAGTGATGGCACTCGAAGCCGAAAAGGAACAATTCCAGCTCGAGAATAAGAGCCTCCTCAATAAACTCAAGGTGGCAGCTGTCTACGAGACTGAAAACGAGGAGCTTCGCAAACAGCTCTCAGGACAGGGTGGGGCGCAGGCCGGCTCAGGCCATGCCGATGGCGAACTCCGCGCCGAAAATGCGCGCATATCGGCGGAACTATCACAGACGAAGGCCAAGCTTGAAGAAACGGTAAAAGAACTTGAAACAGCCAAAGCCGAACTGGCGGCTGCTCAGGCCGAGCTCTCTGAGGCTAAAAAAGCACGTTCGCAGGCTGAGGACGAAGCCAAGGCTGCCAAAGCCGAGGCTGAGCGTCTGGCCACAGAGTTGGAGAACGCCGGTGATGTGATCCCCGAGGAAATGGCCGAAAAACTGCAGGAAATCGAGAAACAACTGCAGCAGTTTGACGAAATAAAGTCGCGCAAGGACCAGCGCATCAGCGAACTGACCGCACAACTAAAGGCCGCTGAGGAAAAGGTGGCAAACCTCGACAAAGTAGTGGCACTGAACATAGACACACAGTCGAAGTCGGAACAGAAACTGCGTGCCGAAATTGATGCCGCGCGCAAATCTGCCGCCACATGGCAGGCCGAGGCCGAAAAGCTCCAGAAAGAGCTGGCAGCGGCCAAAAACGCATCGCGAGGCCAGCGCAAGGAGCGCACAGAGAAAGTACGCACTCCGCGAACGCCTATCAGCGAAGGCACGCCCATCGAGGACATCCTCGGCGACACTGACTGGATGGTGTCGGCCAGCTCGCTCCGTCCCAACGGCGACGCTGACAGTCGTCGTCAAAACCGCCGTAAGGATCCCCCCGAGAATGACTCACAGCTCTCGCTGTTCTAGTCAGGCTTTAAACAAACGCATAAACATAAAACCCCAATCAATCACATATAAGACAGATCATGAAAGTATCACATATAGCAGTGGCCGCAATTCTTGCCTCATGGGCATTCGGATTCCAGGCAGCACAAGCATATTCGCCCGGAAAAACCATAGTCGAGGAAATGGAGGAATACCAGTCGCCCAACAATGTGACCAAGCGTCCGCCGCATTTCACATATATGCCCAACGGCACAGAATATGCCATGCTCTCCGACGATGCGCGCCGCATTGAGACCTTCGATATCAAGACCGGTAAAAAGACCGGCGACCTTGTTGACCTCGGACATGTGCGCGAGACCCAGGTGGCTGACATGAGCGGCTTCATTATCAGCCCCGACGCATCCAAAGTGTTGATTTATAGAAATGTGAACTATATATACCGCCGCTCGTTCACCGCCGAGTGCTATGTGTACGAAGTGCGTTCGCGCATAATGCTCCCTCTCAGCGACGAGCACAAGAAAACGCAGGTTCCCGTTTTTTCCCCCGACAGCCGCATGGTGGCATTCGTAGCTGACAACAAGGTGTATGTGCGCAAGATTGACTTCAAGACCGTGGTGCCCGTCACCACCGACGGCAAGGCCGGCAGCATAATCAACGGCTCCACCGACTGGACCTATGAGGAAGAGTTCGGTATCACCGGCACCTTGGCGTGGTCGCCCGACAACACCACTCTGTGCTACCTGAAGTTCGACGAGAGCCGAGTGCCCGTTTACAGCCTGCCACTCTATGAGGGCACCTGTGAGCGCCGTCCCGAGTACGCCCTGTATCCCGGCGAACTCAGCTACAAGTATCCCGTTGCCGGCCAGACCAATTCAACAGTGACACTGCACAGCTATGACATAGACACCCGAAAAATCAAGGACATAGCCCTGCCTGATGCCACTATTGAGTATATCCCCCGCATAGACTACGGCCCGTCAAACCTCCTGTACGTTTCCACACTCAATCGCGACCAGAACCGCTACGAACTCTACAGCGTAAATCCGCAGACCACAGTGGTCAAGTCGGTGCTCGTGGAAAAGAGCGAGGCATGGATCACCCCCGAGACTTACGAGAAAATACATTTCGGCAAGAACGGATTTGTGGTGATGTCGAATCGTAACGGCCACATGCACCTTTACAAGTACGGCTACAACGGCGCCCTACAGCGCACTCTCACCAACGGCGACTTTGACGTGACCGACTATTACGGTGAGGACGCTCTCGGCAACTACTATGTGCAGACTGCCACGCCCACTCCGCTTGACCGCACTGTGCAGAAGGTGGATGCCAAAAAAGGCGTGCTGGTGCCCCTCACCAACGGCGAAGGCACGTCATCGGCCAACTTTTCGCCCGACTGTTCCTATGCCATCTACACCTTCAGCTCGCCCACCGTTGCCCCGCAGTTCCGTCTCTGCACTGCAGCCGGCAAGGAACTGCGCATGCTTGAGGACAACAAGGCCTATATGGCACGTTTCGCCGACAAGATGATAGCCAAGGAGTTCATCCAAGTTCCGTCTGACGGCCTGATGCTCAACGGATTCATTATGCGCCCGCGCAATTTCGACCCCAGCAAGAAATATCCCGTGGTGATGACACAGTACAGCGGCCCAGGTTCGCAGAGCGTGCTCCGCAACTGGGAGATGGGCTGGATGCAGTATTTCTGCGAGAAGGGATTCGTGGTGGCTTGCGTTGACGGTCGAGGCACTGCCGGTCGCGGCAATCAGTTCATGTATGCCGTGTACAAAAACCTTGGCCACTACGAGACTATCGACCAGGTCAATGCCGCCAAATATCTGGCCACGCTCCCCGGCATCGACGGCAGCCGCATCGGCATGTTCGGTTGGAGCTACGGAGGTTATGAGACCCTCATGTGCATGACACAGCCCGGTTCGCCCTTTGCGGCAGGCGTGGCTGTGGCTCCGGTGACGGACTGGCGTTTCTATGATTCGATCTACACTGAGCGCTATATGCTCACTCCCCAGCAGAACGACGAAGGCTACAACGCCTCAGCACCGTTGAAACGCGCCAAGCAGCTCAATGCCAACACTCTGATCATGTACGGCACGGCCGATGACAATGTGCACCCCGTAAACTCGCTCCAGTTCGCTTCGGCGCTTCAGACTGCCGGAATGTGGTGCGACATGCTTGTGTTCCCCAACAAAAACCACTCCATCTACGGCTGCGGCGCTCGTTCGGTGGTGTATGGCCGTATGTTTGACTATTTCAAGAAGAATCTCAATCTCTGATATTGCAACACCTTGACGCCGATGCGTCGAAACGTTGACTACCGAGTTTTTTGAATCAGACAAATCCTGAATATGCAGGCTCCAGAAAAAGCTAAAATAAGAATACGCTCCATCAACACACTCTGGCAAGAATGGCTCTATTCCTATGGTGCCATCACCATGTGTATTGTGCTGTCGTTTGTCATCCCCAAGTTCTTCCTGCCGTTGGCCGTCTTGCTGATGTCGTGGCTGCTCTCGCGCTATGTGATGCCGTGGCGTGGAAGCCACAAACTGCAGTGTGTAAGAGTTACATCTCTCACCTCGCGTGTGCTCCTCTTCACGGCTCTGATCATGGTGGGATGCATTGCATGCGCCCACTATGCGCCGCTGCGCCATTTCTTCTATGGCGAGGACCTCAACCCCAAGTCGCCCTATGTCACGGCTTTGATCATCTTCCCGGTCTCCACGGTGGTGATGGCCTACGGACTCTTCACCCACAGCCAGGCTCGCTACTGCGTGGAGTGCAAGTTGCGTCTGGGCATGTCACCTGAGGATGACCTCACTGACAACATATTCCACCGCGAGGCCAGATTCCAGCTCCGTTTGCTGTTCGTCATCGGCCTGGCACTTTCCGTGGTCAACTGGGCATACTATTTTCTGAATTACAGAAATGTGAACATGAACGGCGTCGACAAATACTTTTTCCTTGTTGTCCCGGTCATTCTGTTCATAATCTCGTTGTTTTATATCGGCCGCCGCTACCATGAGGCCATTGCCAACATCGATGCCATTTACCGCTCCGGGTCCAAGACACACACCGAACTGCGTTTCCTTGTGCTCCACGGCGACCTTATGCTGCTCGACTCCATAGGCGATCCCGAAACCGGCACACTGGAAATCGACACACCGTATTCACAGTCAATCAAGCACACCGAAAGCGTATCGACCGAGCAGGCGCGGACAGCGTTCGCCAAACTCACCGGCATTACAGACTTCACACTGCGTCCCCTTTATAATAATGTGACCAGAGACCTGCGCTCAAATGTGTTCCATTTCGCGGTGGTTCTCCCGGAGGAGATGGATGTGGCAAAAATGGGTATAAAAGGCGAGTGGAACACCATCGACGAGGTGAACCGACTGTGGAAATACCAGGTACTGTCCACATCGTTGGCCGCCGAGGTTAACCGCATTGTAACCATCACCATGGCTTGGAAGACCTACGACCGCAACGGCTACCGCATCTATCCGATGAAACACTATCAGCCCAATTTCCGTCTGAGCGACTTCAAAAACTGGGATGTGGACTACAGCGACTTGTCATGGATCGAAGTGGCTGCCAACAATCAGGACCGTCCGCTGTTCCATGTGCGCCGTTTCATGAAACGTATTCTCGGCAAAGCCTGACGTACTGCTTATTGATACATGCTATGCGAGAAGGCAAGATAATCTACATAACCGGTCCCACGGCAACCGGAAAAACCGGCAGGGCAGTGGCCTTGGCTAGTGCTCTTGATGGCGAGATTGTCAGTGCAGACTCACGCCAGGTTTACACCGGCATGGACCTGGGCACCGGCAAGGACCTTGAGGAATATGGCTCGGTGCCTTACCACATGATTGATGTAACTCCCGCCGGCACGCGCTATAACCTGTATCAGTATGTGGGACAGGCGTGGCAGGCGATTGAGGACATTGAAAATCGCTGCCGTCAACCGATTGTGTGCGGCGGCACCGGCCTGTATGTTGAGACGCTTGTCAAGGGCATACGCCTGCCGGAGGTGCCGGCAAATCCTGAATTGCGCAGCAGTCTGGAGAGCAAAAGCCTCGCTGAGCTCACCGAAATTCTTTCCGGAATGAAGCGGCTTCACAATGTAACGGACGTTGACACAGTGAAACGTGCGGTCAGGGCCATAGAGATAGAGGTGTATTATAAGGAACATCCCGAGGCGGCGTCGGCCACCCGCGGCGATGCCGCTGTGGCAGCACGGTCGGTGGTGATAGGCGTGGACATTCCTCGCGATGTTCGCCGCAGCCGCATCACTGAGCGTCTTCACAAACGCCTCGATGCCGGCATGGTTGACGAGGTGCGACGATTGCTGGACAATGGTGTCGATGCAGAGACGCTGATGTACTATGGCCTTGAATATAAATTTCTTACGCAATATGTGCTTGGTCTTACCACTTATCAGGAAATGGTCAGTGGTTTGGAAACGGCTATCCATCAGTTTGCCAAGCGTCAGATGACATGGTTCCGTGGCATGGAGCGCCGTGGCGTGCCTATCTGCTGGATTCCTTACAATGTAACAGATGCCGAATTTGTAGAGCGCGCCATAGAGGCGGTGAAGTCATGAGGTGCCTGATATCAACATTTTTTCTGTGCTCGTTGTTGGCGGGTAGCTCTGCCGAACCTGTTGACAGTATGCTTATGGAAATTGGTCATGAGGCACCGCGTTTTGTGGCTGTCAACGTTCGTGCTGAATCCTCTGATTGGTCACTGCTGTGGAATTACACCGATTCGGCCAACTATACCGAAGCCAGATTCAAAATGCGGTCAACGGGGTACGACAACGACGACTATCTCTATACTTCCGATTTCACAGTTAGCCGTGTGGTCAAAGGACGCACAGTGTCATCGCAACGCTTTCAGGCACACCATGAGGGAAAGGCCGTGGGACTGCGCGTGCAGTGGTTTGAAGGATTGAAGACACTGGCTGTTGGCGACAAACAGTATCTCCAGACAGAGGAATATGGAGAGTGGTTTCAGGCGCCGAAGCCCGACAGCCGAATCGTGCTGCGCCGCTTCAAGCCGAGCGAGGTTCAGTGGGCGGAAGCAGAAAGTGTGGAATATGAGAATTCGGGGCCATCGCGGTTCGGAAGTTGCGAGGAGCTTGTGGATTATCTGCGGCGGTCGTCCGATTCGCTTGAGGGCATCTGGGAGTATATGGACCGCAATCTGCCCGAAGGCCGGGTGCGCCTCGGCGGCATGTATTCGTTAGCGCTTGTTCGCGACGGTGAGTGCTACCGCATCATCTATGTTGACGGAGCAGGCGACTATTATGGTCGATTGTGGAAGCCTCTGCAGGACAAAGGGTGTCTGAAACCGACCATTTTCCAAAACCATTTTGACCTGGAGTGGATCAATGCCAAACGCACGCACCGCTATATGAGCGACACGTGGGCCGAGGTGGAACAGGGCGTCATTCTGTCGCTCAACTTCCCGTTGGTGAAGTCACAGTTGCGGTTCCGCAAACGCGAGCTGTGAGTAGCTCATCGCGGAGCTCATTGCACTGCGTTTGAGCTTGTTATCACGTCAGTGGCGATATCGTAGTATAGAGTCTGGTCCAGGAGCACGGTGGTGTATGTGAATCCGTCGCGTTCCATGGCAAACACGTTCTCAGTGTTCTCCGTTTCCTGCAGATACGAGAAGAGCGCCGGAGGCAATTCATTGTAGACAAGCACTTGTGGCAGCGGCATGCCGTAGCCGTTGATGGCTTCCCAACGCTGGTCGGCGCCGAAAGTGAGCCCGGGACCGTTTTTCAGTCGTACATGATATGTTGACCCGCTGTGTGAGTAGTTTTCTATGCCATAGCCCGAAAAATACTGGCTCACAAAGTCGCCGATTTCCTTGGGCAGGCTGTCGTAGAGATTGTCATTGTTTGAGCATGCGGTGGCGGCCATGCAGAGAATGGCGGCCGCGAGGGTGAGCAGATGGTATGCGAATTTGGTGTGTTTCATAGTTCGAGTGTTTGCAGATTGTGCAGGCAGGGGTGGGGCGTTCATTGAGGACATTCGTCACCCTTGACATATATTTTAACACTTGTTTGCATACTTTTGTTCAATGCCGCAGGATGTTCTGTGGCATTGAACAATGACATTGCGCCGGTTTTATTTGCGCCAGAAAGGTCGGGTGAAGATGATGAGGACGGTGAAAATTTCCAGACGGCCAATCAGCATCTGTGCCGACAGAATCCACTTTCCAAGGTCGGGAATGATGGCGAACGACGTTCCGTAACCTGTCACGCCGGCACCGAGGCCCGTGTTGGACACGCATGAGAACGAGGAGAAGAATGCATCGACCAGCGGAATGCCCATCACTGTTAGAGCCACGCCGCCGAAGGTGATGACCAGAACATATATGCACATGAATGCAACCACCTTGTCAACGACGGGCCGCGGGCGTATTTTGCCGCCTATCTTCACCGACATTATGGCATTGGGGTGCACGCATCGCTTCAGTTCGTTGTTGAGGTTCTTGAAGAGTACAACTATGCGGTCCAGTTTGGCACCGCCCGATGTGGATCCGGCGCATGAGCCTGAGAACATCATCAGCATAGTCATTGAAATGGCGAATGACGACCACCATACAAAGTGGCCTGTATCGTGGCCTGTGCTGGTTATGGTGGTGATTACCTGGAACATGGGGTACACCGTGAGGTCCTGCCATCCCAGCTGGTTGAGGGGCTGCTGACAGAGGATGTTGATGACAAGGAGTGCCCAGAATCCGAGTACGGTGTACACGTACACTCGGAATATCTCGTTGCGCCACACGTCCTTGGGCTTGCCCGTGAATGCGGCAAAAATAAGCGAGAAATTAATGCCGCCCAGGAACATGAAGATCATCAAAACTATGTATACATAGTCCGAATTGTAGTCCAACAGCGAGGTCTGTGTGGTGGAGAATCCGCCGGTGGATATGGAACTGAATGCGTAGACCACACTGTCAAAAGCATCCATAGGCCCCAGCAGAAGGAGTGCAATCAGGGCCACTGTGAGCCCTATATAAGTGCCCCACAGCGCTTTGGCTGTCGATGATATGCGGGGTCGCACTTTGTCGTGTGTGATGCCTGTCACTTCGGCATTGAACATCTGCATGCCGCCGGCTGAGTTGAGCATCGGTATCACAGCAAGCGTGAACAGTATTATACCCATGCCTCCGATCCACTGCATCAGCGCGCGCCACAGGTTCATGCAGTGCGGCAGATACATGTGGTCCTCGGTGATGGTGGCGCCGGTGGTGGTGAATCCCGACATGGCCTCGAAGAAAGCGTCGCTGACGGAATAGTGGGGCGTGCCAAGCACAAAGGGGAGCATGCCGAACATTGAGAACCATATCCACACTGATGATGTGAGCAGGAATCCTTCGCGTCGGCCCATATTGCTGTGGTTCGATTTGATGGCACGCATGGCCAAGCCCACCATGGCGGTAAATGCCGCCACGCATCCGAACACCATTCCGTCGTACTCACCGTAGGCCAGGCCCACGGCTGTCGGAATCAGCAGGAATGCGGCTTCGATGAGCAACAGCCATCCGGTCACTTTCAGTATCATGCGGCCGTTTATGTAGCGAGTGTGCTGTAGCAGTGACATTTCCGTACGGGCTGTGTGGGTTAGAGGAATATTTTTTCTGCCTTGTGGAGACGTCCCGAAAGGGTGAACACCACAACATGGTCGCCGGGGAGCACCACGGTGTCGCCGGTTACGAGCATGCCGTGGCCGTCTCTGACAAGTCCGGCAAGTGTCATGCCTTCAGGAAGATGTATTTCGCGAACGGGTTTCTTTACAATCTTGCTGCCCTCGCGCGCCTCTATTTCGGCAACTTCTGCGTCGGCCAGAGCCAGGCACTTGGTTGTCGACGAGTCTGAATCGAGCAGCAGCTGGAATATGGTGCTCGATGCCAGGAGTTTCTTGTTGATGATGGTGCCGATGTTCAGGTTTTCGGCCTGGTTGATATACTGTATGTTCTCAACCTCGGCAATGGTCTTTTTCACGCCCAGCTCTTTGGCTGTTAAGCAGGTGAGTATGTTTGCCTCCGAACTGTCGGACAGGGCGAGGAATGCGTCGTAGTCGGCTATGCCTTCTTCGCGCAGCAGGTCGGTGTCGCGGGCGTCGCCGTAGGACACGTCGCAGTCCGGGCACTTTTCGGGCAGGCGTCGGCACACATCCTCATTGTTGTCTATTATCTTGATTTTGTACTCGTCGCCTACAAGCGCTGCGAACCGTATGGCAATCTTTCCGCCGCCCATGATCATTATGCGACGAATTACGCGTTTGGTCTTTCCGGTGAGCTCGAGCAGTTCGTCCACATGGTCGCGGAGCGAAGCAATGTAGAGAATATCGCCCTCCTGCAGATAGTCGTTGCCTCGGGGAATGATGGTTTCCTGGTTTCGCTTGATGGCAGACACATGGAAATTGTGGTTGGTGCGGGCAAAGTCCTTAAGCTGCATACCGGCGATGGGAGCGCCCTGACGAATCTTAACGCCCACCACAATAAGCTGGCCTTCGTGCAGTTCGAACCAGTTGCGCGCCCAGGAGCAGCGCAGTGCCGTCAGTATTTCGTTGGCTGCGAGATACTCCGGGTAGATGAGTCGGTCCACGCCCATCTTTGTAACCAGCTGCTGGTTGCGTTCCTCCATGAAGTCGTAGCTGCTGATGCGCGCCACGGTGGTTTTGGCACCGAGGTTTTTGGCAATGGAGCATGCCACGATGTTGTCGGCCTCTGAAGGAGTAACGGCAATGAACAGGTCGCAGTATCCCACCCGCGCTTCGCGCTGTGTGCGGAACGATGTGGGGCTGCCCTCGATGGTCATGAGGTTGAAGTTGGAGTCGAGCACGTTCAGGTGGTCGGCATCTTCGTCAATGACCAGAATGTCCTGGCATTCAGTGGTGAGGAGTTTGGCAAGGTGCGAACCCACCTCGCCGGCTCCGGCTATTACTATCTTCATGAGTTTATTGCATGTTTCACAGCTTCGGCAATGCCCTCGGCATCAATGCCGCAGAGGTGCTGGAGCTGGGCAACGGTGCCCTGTTTCACAAATTCGTCGGGAATGCCGAGCATGGTGAGCTTGCGTTCTATGCCGTTGGAGGCGAGCCATTCGGCCACAGCCGAACCGAAGCCGCCCACGGTGGTTCCGTCCTCAACGGTAACGATGGGCAGATTCTTTTCCGCAGCGTGGCGCAGCAGCTTGTCATCGAGCGGTTTCACAAACACGGCGTCGTAGTGTGCGGCGAGGATGCCGTCGTGGCGCAGACTCTCCAGAGCGTCGGTCACATTGTCGGCAATGGTGCCCGCGCTGAGCACCACGACTTGTGCGCCTTCCGGGTCCGAGAGCACTTCGCCGCGACCAATCTCCACCTCTTCGAGCTGGCACTTCCAGTCCACAGTCCTGCCGGCGCCGCGAGGGTAGCGGATGGCCATAGGACCGTTGTTCTTCTCGGTGGCGGTATAGAGCAGTTTTCTGAGCCAGTGCTCGTTGCGCGGAGCCGATACCACCATGTTGGGAATGGTGCGCAGGTAGGCTATGTCAAAGGCTCCATGGTGCGTCACACCGTCTTCGCCCACCAGGCCTGCGCGGTCGATGGCGAACACCACCGGCAGACGCTGTATGGCCACATCGTGGATGATATGGTCAAATCCGCGCTGCAGGAAGCTTGAATAAATGGCTACAACCGGGCGCATTCCATCCTTTGCCAGGCCGCCGGCAAATGTTACGGCATGCCCCTCGGATATGCCCACATCGAACACTCGCTCGGGGTACTGTGCCTGCATGGTGCTCACCGAGGTGCCCGAGGGCATGGCGGCTGTTATCGCCACAATCTTCGGGTTGATGCTTGCGAGTTCGGTCAGTGTGTTGCCGAATATGTCCTGGTATTTAATGGGTTTTCCGTCGGAAGGAGATGACTTGCGCACACCGGTGGCAGAGTCGAAACGGCCCGGCGCATGCCAGTTGGCGGGATCGAGCTCGGCGGGTTTGTAGCCTTTGCCTTTCACCGTGCGCAGGTGCAGGATTTTGGGGCCACGCATGTCCTTTATCTCGTTGAGGACCTTCACCATCTTTTCCACATTGTGGCCGTCGAAGGGTCCGAAGTAGCGTATGTTTAGTCCCTCAAATATGTTCTGTTCGCCGCTTAGGGCCGACTTGAGCGCGTTGTTGAAGCGCAGGAATATTCCGCGGCCGTTGTCGCTGATCAGACCTATTTTGCGAAGCAGATTGTAGGTTTTGAACCGTATGGAGTTGTAGTTGCGCGAGGTGTTGATGTGTGCCAAGTAGGAGTGGAGCGAGCCCACATTGTAGTCGATTGACATGTTGTTGTCATTCAGTACAATGAGCAGGTCATTCGGAGTGTTGGCGGCATTGTTGAGGCCCTCGAAGGCCAGACCGCCGCTTATCGAGGCATCGCCTATCACGGCCACCACATGCCGGTGGGGCTTGTCATTCTGAAGCTGGGTGGCAACAGCCATTCCCAGCGCTGCCGAAATGGAATTGGAGGCGTGGCCGGCGGTGAATGTGTCGTACGGGCTCTCCTCGGGATTTGGGAATCCGCTTAGGCCGTTTAGGGTGCGGTTGGTGGCGAATTTTTCGCGTCGGCCCGTCAGCAGTTTGTGGGCGTAAGCCTGATGCCCCACATCCCAGACTATTCGGTCGTACGGGGTGTTGAACACGTAGTGAAGCGCTACGGTAAGGTCAACGGCACCCATGCTTGAAGCAAAGTGGCCCGGGTTCTTTGACAGTTCCGAAATCAGGAACCGGCGTATGTCGGCACACACGCCGGGGAGCTGCTCCACACTGAGTTGGCGCAGTTCGTCAGGCGTTGTCACAAGCGGTGTGCGTGTGTTGTCTTGGTTGTTATTTGATTCTGCGTATTTTTTCATTCCTACGCTTTTGTTCCAATTTATATGCAAAGCTAACAAAAATCTGGGACATTGCCTAATCTTATGCCCTAAATAGGACATGGCACGCCCCAGCCGAGGAATGAAAAAGCGGGCTGCCGCCATCGCCGAGGATGGGGCAGCCCGTGGGTCATTCAGTTTATGGCCAATGTCTTGGCTTGTGATTTACTCAATCTCTTTGTTGTTCATTTTGCCTGCGATGGCGCGCCAGCAGAGCACTGCTACGGCTGCACCTACCAGAGGGCCGACTACCATGATCCAGAAGTCGCCCCAGGCGTCCGGGCTGAACAGGGCGGGACCGAAGCTGCGGGCGGGATTGACCGAGCAGTTGTCAACGGGAATGCCAACTATGTTCACCAGACCGAGAGCAAGACCGATGGCCAGGCCGGAGAAGCGGCCGAAACCGTGGCGGTCGTCGGTGGCGCCGAGGATCACCATCACGAAGAAGAAGGTGAGCAGGGCCTCGGCCATCAGAGCCATGGGTGCGGTGGCACCGGGCTGCAGCACGTTGGTGGCCAGGTCATTGGTTCCGGTGATGCCGCCGAAGTTGAAATCGGGGGCAGAGGTCATGAACCAGAAGAGGAAGCCGGCACCGATGGCGGCACCGAGGAGTTGGAACAGAACATAGCCTACGAAGTCAACAAACTTCATCTTGCCGGCCAGGAGCATGGCAAATGATACAGCCGGATTGACATGGCATCCGGAGATGTTGCCGATGCAGTAGCACAGACACACGAGAACCAGGCCGAAACACAGGCCGATACCGAGAGTGGAGATTGACGGGCCCGCCAAAACGGCGCTACCGCAGGCCAGAAGCACCAGGAACATTGTGCCGATGCCTTCAGCGATGTACTTTTTGATAGAACTCATAATACTTTTTGTGAAACGTTTAACAAGAGTTTATGTCAGTTATGTTAATTTGATAACAACTGTCGGTATGAAAGGTTTGGACCGTTGTCGGCAAAATTTTGCCTCAGTCAGCAGGGTGGGGCGCCTTGATCTCTGCCGAGTGACTGAGTGCGTATTTGGCACCCATGCGCATTTCGCTCAGTGCGCGGAGTGTGGGTGTGGGCAGCATCAAGGCAAGTCGGATGGCTCTCAGCAGGTATGTGTGCCTGTAGCACAGGCGCAGAACGGCTCCGCGCGACATGAGTTCGCCGGCTGTGGGCACGCGGTCCTGTGCGCTGGCACCGTTGTGGTGGCCTATGGTTACATTGTGGTGGCTGGCTGTGAGGCCACGGCGAAGAGCCGTGTCAACAAACATGTTCTCTTCGCCCGAAGTGAGAACCGGCGCACCGATGCCCATGATCGGACTGAACCACAGACCGGCACCGCGGATGGCGGCTGTGCGAAGTGCTATCTCAAACGACGGCGGATAGTGCCGCTTGAGCGTAAGCCCGAGCTTCTGGTTGTCTGTGGGATAGTGTCCGCTGCCAGAGCCTGTTACGCGTACTGTTATAATGTCGGTAACGTTGCTGTCATTCAGTCTCTTGACCAGCTCTGCCAGCCCGCCGGCCGAATAGTCCACATCGTCGTCGGCTATAAGCATGTAGGGAGCCGTAGCGGCTTTGAGAGCCCGGTTGCGGTTGTTGGACAGCCCTATGGTGTCGTTGAAAATAATCTCAAGATCGTCTCTGCCATGGGGCCACTCGGTTTTTTCAGCCTGGCAGACAACAAGATACCGCACACCATCAACGGCAGGGAGGCATTGGCGCTTTACGCGCTCAAGTCCGTCCCTGCCGTGTGTGCATATGAGTACTTGGAGTGTTGTCATTGTTGGGAGAGAGAAAGAGAGTGGGGGGATTGCGGCCCGGTTAGTCGTGCGAGGAGCCGTCGAAGCAGTGTGTGCAGATGCGGCACTTGGGCAGACCGATGGCGCGCACCACAGTTTCGATGGGCGAGAACTGCAGGCTGTCGAGACCCAGTTCCTTGCGGATCTCCTCGACCATGGCATTGTATTTTTCAGACCCCGTGCGGCAGTATTCGCTCACATCCTCTGGCATGCAGCCTTCCAGTTTGGCGATGACGCGGCGGGTAATCAGCTCCATCATTCCTTTTGACGAAGTGAAGTTGATGAACTCGCAGGGATACACCAGGGGCGGGCAGCTGATGCGCACGTGCACCTCCTTGGTGCCGGCCTTGCGCAGGTCGCTCACATTGTCGCGAAGCTGAGTGCCGCGCACAATCGAGTCGTCGCAGAAAGCAACGCGTTTGCCGCGAAGCATGTCCATGTTCGGGATCAGTTTCATCTTGGCCACCAGTTCGCGGCGCTTCTGGTCGGAAGGCGTGAACGAGCGGGGCCAGGTGGGGGTGTATTTCACCATTGCGCGCTTGAACGGCACGTTCTTGCCTGCCGCATAACCCAGAGCCATGCCTGTGCCGCTGTCGGGGATGGGGCTCACCAAGTCAATCTCGGTGGGGTCGTTCTTACCCACTTCCATGCCTGAGTCATAGCGCATTTCGTCCACATTGCGGCCCTCGTACTTGCAGGGAGCGTAACCGTAGTAAGTCCACAGGAACGCGCAAATCTGCATCTCCTCGCCGGGAGCCTTGAGTTGCTCAATCTTGTCAGGGGTGATGCGCACAATCTCGGCCGGTCCCACATTGTAGCAGAACTCATAGCCCAGATTGGGGAATGCGCACGACTCGCTGCAGGCAGCGTGGCCCGAGCCGTCAGTCTTGCGTCCGACCACAATGGGCGTGCGGCCCACTTTGTCGCGTGCGGCGACAATAGAACCGTCGTCGAGCAGTACCAGCATCGAGCATGAGCCCTTCACCTTGTTGTACACATTCTCGATGCCTTCCACCAGGGTGTTGCCCTCGGTTATGAGGGTGGCCACGAGCTCGGTGGGGTTCACGGTGTCGTTGCTGTGCTCACAGAAGTGCTGGCCTTTCTGCAGACATTCTTCCTGCAGCTGGGCTATGTTGTTGATTTTGGCCACGGTGACTATAGCCATGCGTCCCAAGTGGCTGTTGATTATGATGGGCTGTGCGTCGTTGTCGCTGATCACGCCTATGCCGGCACGTCCCGAGAACTGGCTCAGATCAGCCTCGAACTTGGTGCGGAAATAAGTGTTCTCGATGTTGTGGATGGACCGGGCTATCTTTCCCGAGTCCGAAACAGTAGCCATGCCGCCGCGGCGTGTGCCGAGGTGCGAGTTGTAGTCCACGCCATAGAACAGGTCGGTCACGCAGTCTTCGTCGCGCAGTGTGGTGCCAAAAAAGCCTCCCATAGAAAAATTACCTATTTTTGGATTGTTAAAACCCTGTTATGATATATATTAGGCGCCAACCCTCTCAGGCATTTGTACAGCCTGGGAGGGTTGGTGTCAGATTAGTTTATTTTTTGGTGTGCTCCTCAATCCAGCGGCGAGCGTTAACAAAGCCGTCGATCCAGGGAGTCACCTCGTCGTTGCGTCGCGAGCGGGGATAGAAACCACACTGCCAGGGGAAGATGGCGCGCTCCAGGTGGGGCATCATGGCCAGATGGCGACCGTCGGGCGAGCAGATGCCGGCCACGGCGCCGCGGCTGCCGTTGGGGTTGGCAGGATACTTGTCGTAGGCATATTTTGCCACGATGTTGTAGTCCGAAAGAGCGCCGGGCAGGTCGAAGCGACCTTCGCCGTGGGCCACCCAGATGCCACATTTCGTACCGGCCATGTTGCCGAACATAACCGAATTGTTCTTCGGAATGGTCAGACCCAGGAACTGCGATTCGAACTTGTGCGACACATTGTGGAGCATCTTGGGGGCCTTGTCGCCCTTGACGGGCTTCACTAGGCCGAGTTCCACCATGAGTTGGCAGCCGTTGCAAATGCCGAGCGACAGAGTGTCGGGACGGCTGTAGAAGCGCTCGAGGGCGGCGCGTGCGGTGTCGTTCCATTTGAAACCGCTGGCCCAACCCTTGGCCGATCCCAGCACGTCGCTGTTGGAGAAGCCGCCGCAGAACACTATCATGTTCACATCGTCAAGAGTCTCGCGGCCGGTCATGAGGTCGGTCATGTGCACATCCTTCACGTCAAAGCCCGCCAGGAACAGAGAGTAAGCCATTTCGCGGTCGCCGTTCACACCCTTCTCACGGATGATGGCGGCACGGACACCGGTGCTTGCGGCACGGTCGAATTTCAGACCGCGCGATGCCAGCGAGCCGTCGAAGTCCTTGCCGAAAGCATAGCGGATGGGCTGCTTGGCGAAGTTCTCGAAGCGGTCGGAGGCGCACTTCTCGCCTGACTGCAGGCTGTCAAGACGGTAAGAGGGGGCAAACCATGTGTGGCGCAGGGCGTCGATGTCGAAGGCATAGCTCTGCTCGCCGGCCTTGACACTCAGAGCGCGTTCGGCGGCGGGTGCACCTATGCGGAAGAAACGCACACCGGCAGCGTCCATGGCGGCTTTGATGGCGTCGGCATTGCTGTCGGCCACCTGGAGAACCACGGCGGGATTCTCGGCGAAGAGCAGGCGAACGGCGTCGTTGCCTGCCATTTCCATCATTGCCGAAGCGTCAATGTCGAGACCGCCGCGCTCGTTGGCGAAAGTCATCTCAAGCAGAGTGGTCAGCAGGCCGCCGGCGCTGACATCGTGCATTGCCAGCACCTTGCGGCCGCGCACCAGAGCCTGAACGGCGTTGAAGGCGGCGGCGAAATAGGCCGCATCCTTTACCTGGGGAACGGTTGAGCCCACCTTGCCCTGAGTCTGGTAGAGGGCGGAGCCGCCAAGCTGCAGGTCGGTGCCTGCAAAGTCTATATAATATAAAGATGTGTTCTTGCTGTTTAGGACTACGGGAGAGGCCGTGCGGCGCACATTGCGAACCGGCGCGCTTGCCGAGATGATCACAGTGCCGGGAGCCATCACCTTCTCGTCGCCGTATTTCTGGGTCATGGACAGCGAGTCCTTGCCGGTGGGGATGTTGATGCCCAGTGCGCAGGCAAAGTCGGAGCAGGCCTTGACAGCCTTGTAGAGAGCGGCGTCCTGACCCTCGTTCTTACAGGGCCACATCCAGTTGGCGCTGAGCGACACTGACTTGAGGCCCTTCTCCAGGTCGGCGCCGACAATGTTGGTCAGCGACTCGGCGATGGACAGTACAGAGCCTGCGCCGGCGTCGGCGAGAGCAGCCTGCGGAGCGTGGCCGATGGAAGTGGCTATACCCTTGGTGCCTCGGTAGTCAAGAGCAACCACACCGCAGTCGCTGAGCGGAAGCTGGATGGCACCCTGGCATTGCTGGCGGGCGATGCGGCCCGTCACAGAGCGGTCAACCTTGTTCGTGAGCCAGTCCTTGCAGGCCACAGCCTCGAGGCTGAGCACCTCCTCGGCATACTGCTGCATGCGCTGGGCGTCGGTCTGAGCGTCGGTGTAGTGGCGTTCCACGGTCTTGTCGGTCATAACCGTGCGCGGCGAGTTGCCAAACATGTCGGCCATCTCCAGGTCGATGGGCTTGGTGCCGTCCTTGCGGGTGAACACAAAGCGGTCGTCGCCGGTCGTCTCGCCCACCACATACATCGGGGCACGTTCACGCTGCGCGATGGCCTCCACCAGGGGAATGTCCTTGTCGTTGATCACGAATCCCATGCGCTCCTGGCTCTCGTTGCCCACGATTTCCTTGTCGGAGAGGGTGGGGTCGCCGATGGGCAGGCTGTCAATCTCGATGCAGCCGCCGGTGGCCTCAACCAGCTCCGAAAGAGCGTTCAGGTGACCGCCTGCGCCGTGGTCGTGGATGGACACGATGGGGTTGCAACCGCTTTCGGCCAGTGCGCGGATCACGTTCGACACACGTTTCTGCATCTCCGGGTTGGCACGCTGCACGGCGTTGAGCTCGATGGCATTGGCATACTGGCCCGTTGCCACCGACGATACGGCGCCGCCGCCCATGCCGATGCGGTAGTTGTCTCCACCCATCACCACCACCTTCTGGCCGGGTTTGGGTGTGCCCTTAATGGCATCTCGACGAGCGGCGAATCCCACACCGCCGGCAAGCATGATCACCTTGTCGTAAGCGTATATTTCGCCGTTTTCCTTATGCTCGAAAGTGAGCAGCGAACCGCAGATGAGCGGCTGGCCGAACTTGTTGCCGAAGTCTGAGGCACCGTTCGAAGCCTTGATGAGGATCTGCGCGGGTGTCTGATAGAGCCACATGCGCGGATTGATGGCCTGCTCCCAGAGCTGATGCGCGGTAAGGCGCGGATATGAAGTCATGTAAACGGCAGTGCCTGCTATTGGCAGACTGGCTTTGCCACCGCCCAGACGGTCGCGGATCTCGCCGCCGGTGCCGGTTGCCGCGCCGTTGAACGGCTCGACAGTGGTGGGAAAGTTGTGGGTCTCGGCCTTGAGCGAGATTACCGTGTCAAGCGGAGTCTCGGCAAAGAAGCCGGGGCCTTCGGGCGACGCTGGCGCGAACTGCTGGATGCGCGGACCGCGGACAAATGCCACATTGTCTTTGTATGCCGATACCAGGCCGTTGGGATTCTCCTGACTGGTCTTCTTGATGAGCTTGAAGAGCGATGTGGGCATCTCCTTGCCGTCGATGACGAAAGTGCCGTTGAAAATCTTGTGGCGGCAGTGCTCGCTGTTGACCTGCGAGAAGCCGAACACCTCGCTGTCGGTGAGCGGACGACCCAGCTTCTTTGCCAAGTCGCGCAGGTAGTTCTCCTCGTCGGCGCTCAGCGCAAGGCCTTCCTCGCGGTTGTAGGCGGCGATGTCGTCAATATGGACAATGGCGTCGGGCATCTTCGACACGTCGAATACGTGCGAGTTCAGCCCGTTGTACACGCGCTGCAGCATGGGGTCGAACTTGGGCACTCCCTCCACGCGCTCAAACTCTTCAATACGCGAAATGCCATCGATATCCATGTTCTGGACAATCTCGACGGCATTTGTGCTCCAGGGGGTTATCATCTCTTGACGCGGGCCTACGAAGGTGCCGCTCAGGCTCTTGGCTGACAGCTGGCGGGCGCCGTCGAACAGCCATTCAAGTTTCTGGCATTCGGAAGCGTTCAGCTGGTGGTTGGTCTCAACGGCATAGAACTGCCGTGTGCCTTTTTTGAAAAAAACTACCATACAGAATTTTATTCAGGGGTGGTGATTGGTTTTTAGAGTACAAATTTAGGCATTTTTTCGGGCATGGCGAAATAAATGTGCCTGTGTGTGAAAAAAATTACATGCAGAGGTGCTCACTGCCCATTTATGGACCGCGCACATGCGCTGGTGTGCGAAAAAATTCCTAAATTTGCAGTTGGTTTGGCGGAAACTGCTCCGCCGTGACAATTAGCAATGGCAACAGACAAATACATAGATATTGACGGCATCCGCGTGCACTACACCGAGCAGGGCCAGGGCAAGCCCCTCGTGCTCATGCATGGTTGGGGCTGCAACACCAACACCGTGGCCTCCATAGCCGCAACCGCCGCACTCAGCAACCGCGTCATCAGTGTCGACTTCCCCGGTTTCGGCCTCACGCCCGAACCGCCATCGGTATGGGGCGTGGAGGATTACACGCATATGATAGAGCAACTGGTGGACCAGCTCGGCCTCAAAGATGTAAGTCTTGCCGGACACTCCATGGGCGGCCGCGTGGGCATACTCTATTCCAGCCGCCGGCCCGTGGAAAAACTCATCCTCATCGACGCCGCAGGCATCAAACCCCGCCGCAGCATGCGCTATTATATTAAGGTGTACTCCTTCAAGGCCGGAAAATGGCTTGCCAACACTTTTCTGCCCAAAGCGAAGGCCGAGGCTCTTATTGACAGCTGGCGCGGCAAAGGCTCGAGCGACTATGCCAACGCATCGCCGCGCATGCGCGCCATTCTCAGCAAGATGGTCAACGAGGACCTCAGCGACCGACTGCCCCTTGTCAAAGCCCCCACACTCCTTGTATGGGGCGAAAACGATACGGCGACACCGATGGCCGATGCCCGCAAGATGGAACGACTGATTCCTGATGCCGGTCTGGTGAGCTTTCCCGGTTGCGGCCATTTCTCTTTTCTGGACAATCCGGTACAGTTCGCCGCTGTGCTGAAGTCTTTCTTAAACTCATGACAAATTGCCAATGAATCCCATAATCACAATTGCACTCGGCACACTCTCGACGCTGTTCATGGGTGCCGCAGTCTATATGGAGCTACGTCGCGACCTGATGATGCTCCAGCAGAACTCATACCGCCCGGAGCGCTACATGCGCTGGCTCAAAGCGTCGGGCGATACCACTTCGTTGTCCAACCTTCTCGCATACGTGGTGTTCCTTGTGTCGCTCACATCGTTCGGCATCAAGACCACTGCAACAGAGCTGATGGCTGTATTCGGTCTGTGCACATTTATCAAGCTGTTCAAAGCCAAGTACAAAAAGCCCCTGGCTCTCACTCCGCGAGCCAAGCGTATGCTGAGTGTGCAGTGTGTGCTGGCCCTGCTTGTCATGGCTGTGTTCACGCTGCTGTCGCAGCACGGCTCGCCGGCCGAGATTCTCTTCTCGGTCTCTGTGGGTGCCACTCTGGCATTCTGCTGCGCACACATCCTCACCCTCGGGGCCGAGTTTGTTCTGCGTCCGGTTGAGAAGCGCATCAATGCCGGTTTCTACAACGCCGCCGCCGAGCGCCTCCGCAGCATGCCCCAGCTGAAGATAGTGGGCATCACCGGCAGCTATGGCAAAACATCCACCAAGCATTATCTGCACCGCATTCTCAGCGAGCACTTTGACACGCTCATGACCCCCGGAAGCTACAATACCACCCTCGGCGTGGTGCGCACTGTCAACGAACTGCTCAAGCCCTACAACGAGGTGTTCATCGTGGAGATGGGTGCCAAGCAGCCAGGCGACATCGAGGAGATTTGCCGCCTGGTGCATCCGCAGATCGGCGTGGTGACAGCCGTCGGCCCCCAGCATCTTGAGACATTCGGCTCCATCGACAATGTGTGCCGCACCAAGTTCGAGCTCGTCGACGCTCTTCCTGCCGACGGCATGGCGGTGATCAACAACGACTTCCGTCCGTCGGCGGAACGTGCCGTGGAGAATGTGCACGCCGTGCGCTATGGCGTGGCCTCGCCCGAAGGGTGCGACTATACAGCCAGAGATATCCGGTATTCAGACGCAGGCACCTCGTTCACCGCATGTGGCGACGGACGCTGTCTGGAGCTGACCACTCCTCTCGTGGGCGAGTGCAACATCTCCAATCTGCTCGCCGCTGTCGCCGTGGCCACTCGTCTGGGTGTGCCCGACTCTAAGATACGTTATGCCGTGAGCAAGATAGAGCCCGTGGAGCACCGTCTGAGCATGCGCCGCATGCCCGGCGGTCTGACCATAATTGACGATGCCTTCAACAGCAATCCTTCGGGCTCGCGCATGGCTCTCGACGTGCTCGCCATGATGGAAGGCGGACGACGCTTCCTGATCACCCCGGGCATGATAGAGCTGGGAGACAAGCAGTTCGAGCTTAACTGTGAGGTCGGACGTCATGCCGCGGCCTGTGCCGACGCTGTGATGGTCGTAGGAGAATACAACCGCGAGGCCATCGAGAAGGGTCTGAAGGAAGGTGGCATGCCGTCAGAGGCGGTGAAGTGGTTCCCGTCGTTCACCGCGGCATTCGCCCATGTGCAGGCCGTGCACCGTCCGGGCGACTTTGTTCTCATCGAGAACGACCTGCCCGACACGTTCAAGTGATCTACCGGCATATAAATTAGCAAAACAATCATTACCAAATACATAACAAGGAAAAAAGATTATGAAGACAAACATCGGCGTGTTCTTTGGCGGTCGCTCCACCGAGCACGAAATTTCAGTGATTTCGGCCAACCAGGCCATGCACGCCATTGACAAGGAAAAATACGACGTCACTCCCATATACATCACCAAGGAAGGCCACTGGTTCACCGGCGAGGCCCTGATGGAGATCGCCAATTATCGTGATACCAAGGCGCTTCTCGAGAAGTGCACCGAGGTGTACATGCGTCCGGTCTATGGCGACTACAATCTCTATTCCACCGAGAAGAGCATGTTCAAGAGTCAGCCCAAGGTGGCCGCGGCACTCGATGTGGTCATCCCAGTGCTCCATGGCTCGAACGGCGAGGACGGCACCTTCCAGGGTGTGCTCCAGTCCATCGGCATTCCCTTTGCCGGCTGCGACGTGCTTTCGTCGGCCAACGGCATGGACAAGATCACGATGAAGATGATTCTGCGCGAGAGCGGTATTCCCGTGGTCGACTATGTGTGGTTCACCGACAAACAGTGGTTCGCACAGCGCGACGAGCTCGTGGCCCGCATTGAGGAAAAGATCGGCTACCCCGTCATCGTTAAGCCTGCCAACCTCGGTTCGAGCGTGGGTATCGGCCGTGCCGACAACCGTGAGGCTCTGATTCAGAAAGTGGAGGACGCCGAGCGCTACACCAGCCGTATAATTGTGGAGCACCTTGTGGAGCAGCTCCAGGAAATCAACTGCTCGGTGCTGGGCAACTGCGACGACTACCGCATGTCCGTTCTCGAAGAGCCCATCAAGTCGGGCGAGATTCTCTCGTATGAGGACAAGTACATGGGCGGCACCAAGGGCGCCAAGGGCATGCAGGCCTCGCAGAAACGCATTCCTGCCGACCTGCCCGAGGAGATGACCAAGTACATCCAGCATCTGGCCGGCGAGACCTTCCGTGTGCTCAGCTGTCATGGTGTTAGCCGTGTCGACGTCATTGTCGACCGTGCCGACAACAAGGTGTATGTGAACGAGATCAACACCATTCCCGGCTCCCTGTCGTTCTATCTCTGGGAGGCCACGGGCCTTACATTCGACAAGCTGATGGACGAGCTTGTAAGCCTGGCCCTGAAGCGCAAACGCGACGCCGGCCTCAAGACCGTGTCGTACAGCCAGAACATTTTTGCCATGGGCGGAGGTGTGAAGGGCGCAAAAGGTGCCAAAGGCGTCAAGGTCTGAGACATAGATAATAAAAACACTGGCGGCGTGTCGGCCCTTCGGGGCTCTGACACGCCGTCAGTGTTTTATTTGTTAGTACCCTTGGGGCAATCAGAAGGGCAGATCGTCCTCGGGAGCCTGGGGAGTGATGGCGGGGGGAGGAGGAACAGGAGCGCCCTGCGGCTGGTACTGAGGCTGCGGAGCCTGGTAGCCGCCCTGGCCGGCTGCGTCAGCGGGCTCAATCTTCCAAGCCGAGATGTCGGTGTACCAGCGGCCGTTGAACTCGCGGCTGTTGATGTCGAACGACAGGCGGATGGTAGCTCCGGGCTGAACCATGGGGTCATATTGTGTCACCTTGTCCTCGCCGAAGATGGTGAAGGCCACCTTCTTGGGATAGGTCTCTTGTGTCTCAAGCACGCAGATGCGTTTCTTCCAGGGCTTTCCGGCTTTCGAAGTCCCCTGCTCGATGGGGCATGCCTGGATAATTTTACCGATTATTTCCATTTTGTTGAAGTTGTGTGTTTTGGATGAATATTCAGCGCAAATTTAAGAATTTATTTTTCAAATGACGCCCTTTGTCGCGAAAAGTTTTCAACGGTGCGTTCAGGCAACACGCCGGTAACGTGCACAGTGACTGGCGATGCCTCCTGTTATAATGCGAAGGAATGCAGTGGCGGACTGAAAAAACAAAAAAACGGACGGTTGGGCTGATAAGCCCTTCCGTCCGTTGTAAGGCCACACCAAAGGATGCGATGAAACTCCGATATGACAGGATTTGAGGTCTCGCCGTCCTTTGTAATCCCCCGGTGCTCGCGCACTCCGGATTGCTCCGGCGGGGCCCGCCATTGGACGACTAAGCTTGTCTCGGTATTTCAGATAAAATTTGAAGAGTTTCCCAATCTACTTTGATGTGGTATGGGTTGCAGCCTGCTCTCAGGCCTGTGGTGTGGCGGTGTTGTATTTCTATAACGCAAAATTAGTGTTTTCGGTTTTCATCTCCAAATTTTTCGGCACGGATTTTTGCCGGAAGGCCCGCCGGACGGCGCTTTCAGATTGTTTAACTCAATGAACGCCAAAGTTGCACGGCCCTATTTGGCAGTTTGGCGAATTTTGGTTAAATTTGCACTCCGAAAGTGGTCTGGACCCGCATTTGCCGGCCGGAGGCCATTTCGCGGCGTCTGTCACGCACAGAAACGCCGCCCCTCTCAGAACTTACTTAAATACACATAACCCCTTACAAAACCACACGAAATTATGAACGTCAAACTCGAGAAAACTTCCGACGTTAACGGTGAAATCGTGGTGTCCGTGGTCGAGGACGACTACGCTCCCCGCGTTAAAGAGGAAATCAAGAAAATAGCCAAGAACGGCAACTTCCCCGGCTTCCGCCAGGGCCACGTGCCTGTTGACCAGGTGCGCCGCCGCTTCGGCAAGCAGGCCAAGAGCGAAGCCCTCAACGACGTTGTCTATGAGGCTGTTTCCAAATATATCCAGGACGAGAAACTCCACATCCTCGGCGAGCCCATGCCTGTGACCGTTGAGGAAATCAACCTTGACGACAAGGACTACACCTTCCGCTACAAGGTGGGCATCGCTCCCGCCCTCGACGTGAAGGCCGACAAGGAAGTGACCCTGCCTTACTACACCATCGAGGTCTCAGACGCCATGGTCGAGGAGCAGGACAAGGCTCTCCGCGAGCGTTTCGGCGCACAGGTTCCCGGCGAGGAGGTTGACTCCAAGGCCGTAGTCAAGGGTGTGCTCATGCAGCTCAACGAGGACGGCACCGTCAACGAGAACGAAGGCGCCATCCAGGTTGTGAACGGCATCGTTGCACCCTTCTACTTCAAGAACCAGGACGAGGCCGCCAAGTTCCTCGGCAAGAAGGTTGACGACAAGGTGGTCTTCAACCCCTACAACAGCTGCGACGGCAATGCCGCAGAGCTGGCTTCGATGCTCAACATCGACAAGTCAATCGCCGCCGACGTCAAGGGCGACTTCCAGATGACTCTCTCCGAGATCATCGTGGTGAAGCCCGCCGAGCACGACCAGGAGTTCTTCGACAATGTGTTCGGCCGCGACAAGGTGCACAACGAAGAGGAGTACACCGCCGAACTCAAGAAGATGATCTCGTCTTCGCTCGAAGGCAACAGCCGCGACTACTTCAGCTACACCGCCCAGAAGTACTTCCTGGACAAGTATGGCGACATGGAGCTCCCGGTTGAATTCCTCAAAGAATGGCTCGTAAGCCGCAACGAGGAGCTCACCAAGGAGAACATCGACACCGAGTTCGAGCAGATGCTTCCCTCGCTCAAGTGGCAGCTCATCCGCGACCGCATCGCCGGCGAGCTCAAAGTCAACGTCACCGAGGACGACCTGCTCAACTACGCCAAGAGCGTTGCCTTCCAGCAGTTCGCCCGCTACGGCATCACCAACATGGACGATCAGACAATCACCGAGAGCGCAAAGCGCCTACTCAACGACCGCGGCACCCGCACCCAGCTCGTTGAGCAGCTCAGCGACGGCAAGCTCTTCGCGGCCGTTCACGATGCCGTTACCGTCGACAACAAGACTGTGTCGCTCGATGAGTTCAAGAAACTCGTCAACCCCGAGGCTTGACTCTTGAAATAGACCTATAGGCCTGCATTCAGATGCAGGCGTGCCCGACTTTGGCGCCGTCAGTGCGATTGTTTTTTTTCGCTCTGTCGGCGCCGAAGCCGCTTTTTGTGCGCCTTGCCATGTGTATTGCAACAGAATACGTGAAAAAAACTCTTCATTCTGTTTTGAAATCTACTGAAAATGTTGTAACTTCGTACTGAAAATTTGTCAACTGGCAACGCTGCTGGCGTACACGGCTAAAGACTGTGCGCCCATGTATGCCCACGGTGACCGATCTCTCCACGTTTATCCATTAAAAACAAGCAACACACAAAATATGTCAAACAACAATTCAGACTTTCGCAATTTCGCCGTCCACCATCTCGGCATGAACGGCCTTGCGCTTGACCAGTACACTTCGGCCGTCAATGCCGGCCTCGCCGACATTCGCGCCAGCTATATCTCACCTACCATCATCGAGGAGCGCCAGCTCAATGTGGCGCAGATGGACGTGTTCTCGCGCCTGATGATGGACCGCATCATCTTCCTTGGCACCGATGTCAACGATTATACAGCCAACGTGATCCAGGCCCAGCTCCTGTACCTCGACTCGGCAGACCCCGGCAAGGACGTCTCCATCTATATCAATTCCCCCGGCGGCTCCGTATATGCCGGCCTTGGCATTTATGACACCATGCAGTATGTGGCCAGCGACGTGTCCACCATCTGCACCGGAATGGCCGCCTCCATGGCCGCCGTGCTTCTGGTGGCCGGCGAGAAGGGCAAGCGTTTCGCACTGCGCCACTCGCGCGTGATGATCCACCAGCCCATGGGCGGCGCCCAGGG
>JAXJRL010000059.1:0-3305 GCA_036310635.1 Muribaculaceae bacterium
CCACGGCCGTCGGTGGTGCCTTCCTCAGAGCGTGCGAGCACCAGGTGGATGTCGCTGTCGCCGTTGGTAATGAAGCGCTTTACGCCGTTGAGCACCCAGGTGCCGTCCTCTTTCTTGGTGGCCTTGAGCATAACGGCCTGCAGGTCGGAACCGGCGTCGGGCTCGGTGAGGTCCATCGACATGGTCTCGCCTGCGCATACGCGGGGGATGAAGCGCTGGCGCTGGTCGTCGTTGCCGAACTCATAGAGAGTCTCGGCGCAGTCCTGGAGACCCCAGAGGTTCTCGAAGCCAGTGTCGGCACGGCTGACGATGTCGGCGGCCATGATGTAGGGAGTGATGGGGAAGTTGAGACCGCCGAAACGACGGGGCATGGACATGCCCATGAGGCCGGCCTTGCGGCAAGCCTCGAGATTCTGCTGAGTGCCGGAAGCGTATGTCACGCGACCGTTCTCCACCTTGGGGCCTTCCTTGTCAACGCCTTCGGCGTTTTCGGCGATGATGCCGCCGCAGAGGTCGCCCACAATTTCGAGGACTTTGTCATAGTTGTCCATGGCGTCCTCAAAGTTGAGGGGAGCGTAGTCAAACTTTTCGGCCTCGGCAAAGTTGCGTTCTTTGAGTTCGACAATCTTGCGCATCATCGGGTGAGACAGATGGTGCTTCAGATCGGGGTTGTCGGTATAAAAATTAGCCATTGTTGCTTATTTCTTGTAGCCCGCTGCGCATGATGGCCATGCGCAGCAGACTTACTATTTTTTACTTGGAGTTCTTTTTGTAATACTTGATGAGCTTGGGGATGACAGTCTCCACGTCGCCGGTGATGACATAGTCGGCTATGGCATTGATGGGGGCGTTGGGATCATTGTTGATGGAGATGATGATGGAGCTGTCCTGCATGCCGGCTATGTGCTGGATCTGGCCGGAGATGCCGCAGGCTATGTAGAGCTTGGGGTGAACCGTCACACCGGTCTGACCAATCTGGCGGGCGTGCTCGGTGAATCCGGCGTCAACGGCGGCGCGCGATGCGCCGACCTCGCCGTTGAGTGTGCGTGCCAGCTCATGGAGCATGTCGAAATTCTCCTTCGAACCCATGCCGTAACCACCGGCTACGATGATGGGCGAGTTCTTGATATTGATCTTCGACTTCTCGATGGCGCGGTCGATGATCTCGACAACGAAATCCTCGTCCTTCACATATTTCTTGGCGTCAAGCTTGACCACATTGCCGCGGTGGTGGGCATCGTGGATCTGCTTCTTCATCACGCCCTCGCGAACGGTGGCCATCTGGGGACGGCACTCGGGGTTCACGATAGTGGCGACGATGTTGCCACCGAAAGCGGGACGGATCTGGAAGAGAAGGTCAGAGTATGCCTTGCCAGTCTTGGGGTCGGTATGGTTGCCGATTTCGAGCGCTGTGCAGTCGGCTGTCAGGCCGCTGTGGAGGCACGACGATACGCGGGGACCGAGGTCGCGGCCGATGCAAGTGGCGCCCATGAGGCACACCTGGGGCTTGATCTCGCGGAAGAGATTGATGAGCACAGCGGCGTGGGGGTTGGAGGTGTAGGGGTAGAGACGCTTGTCTTCCACCTTGTACACGGTGTCAACGCCGTAGGGGTATAGGGTTTTCTCAATGCCGTCGAGCTTGTCGCCGATAACAACGGCTTCGAGCTTCACACCGAGCTTGTTGGCGAGTTCGCGACCCTTAGTGAGGAGTTCGAGGCTGACGTCGGCCACCTTGCCTTCGTCGTACTCGCAATATACTATGAGGTTGTTTTGATCTTTTTCAGCCATGGGATAGGAATGAAAGAAAAGTATATGAAATACTACAGGCGCGAATCAGCCGATAGTGTGGTTAGCGATAAGTTCCTTGACGAGGTCTTCAATCTGGCCGTCGTTGTTGCCGTCGAGCTTGAGGCTCTCCTTGGCTGTGAACACAACGTTCTCAATGGCTTTAACCTTTGTGGGCGAGCCGGGGAGGCCAATCTGCTCGGGGTCGGCATCGACATAAGCGGCACCCCATTCCTGGAGCTGGAGCTCGGGACGACGCTCAACCACGGCAAGCTGCTCGGGGGTGAGGCGCTGGCGCTCGCTGGGCGAAACGGCAAACTTGTACTGCATCACGCGCTTGGCGTTGCGGGGGCGGCACTCGGCAGCCGAGCCGTTAACGGTGATCACGCAGGGCAGGGGAGCCTTGACGGTCTCCACGCCGTTCTCGAGGCGGCGCTTCACAGTGATCTTGCCGTCCTTGAGGTCGACAATCTCTTCGGCGTATGTAACCTGGGGCAGGCCGAGCTTTTCTGCAATCTGAGGGCCTACCTGAGCGGTGTCGCCGTCGATGGCCTGGCGGCCGCCAAGGATCAGGTCGTAGTTACCGAATTTCTTGACAGCCTGAGCCAGCGAGTAGGAGGTTGCAAGGGTGTCGGCACCGCCGAGGGCACGGTCGGTGAGCACAATGCCGGAGTCTGCTCCGCGGAAGATGGCCTCACGGATGACCTCAGCGGCACGGGGAAGACCCATTGTGAGGATTGTGACAGTGGAGCCGGGATTAGCGTCTTTAAGGCGGAGTGCCTGTTCGAGGGCGTTGAGGTCCTCGGGGTTGAAGATGGCCGGCAGGGCGGCGCGGTTGATGGTGCCGTCAGCCTTCATTGCATCTTTGCCCACGTTGCGGGTGTCGGGCACCTGCTTGGCGAGCACAATGATGTTCAAGCTCATGTTCTAAAAGTTTATGTTATTATATAATGTGTAACATGGTTTGGACTGCGGGGGCCCATCCCTCCATAAACAGTCAGGGAAAAGACATGCATCAACAGCAACAGATACGATGTCAACAGCCTGAGCCACAGCCATAAAAGGCACCAACAGACAAAATCTACGGCACATTTTACGCGACAAAGGTACGAAAAACCGTGCCGAATTACAAATAATTAAGGAAGCGAGCCGCCCAATTGACATTTTTTTACAATGCTGACACTTTCCGCTACTCATCACGAACCATCATTAAACCACCACCGGAAGCCTCCGAAAAGCCCGTAACCGCAACCGACAAGAGCCACGACGGGGCGTTACGCAGCCTCCAGCGCATGCTCTGAACGCCGTGGCAAAACATAAAAAAAATAAAAAACGCTGAAAATTTGGCCGTTGACAGAAAAATTGCTAACTTTGCGGCGCTCAAACAGGGCACAATACAAAACTCAATTAAACAACACAATTATCAATGGCAACAAAAATCAGATTACAACGCCATGGTCGCAAGAACTATGCGTTTTATCCTATTGTCATCGCCGATAGCAGGGCACCACGAGATGGTA
>JAXJRL010000060.1:0-8635 GCA_036310635.1 Muribaculaceae bacterium
AGGTATGGACGAGGGTTCCGAAGCGGTCGTAGACCATAACTTTAACTTCGTCTTCGGGTTTGATTCTGACTTCGGGGTCGGCGTAGGGGATGCCGACTTTGGGAGAGGGGTAATTATCCATGTGTTTCAGCCGAGTTTAGGGACCTGCGCGGGTCGGTTATTCGTGTTTTTATAGCTTTAAGGGGTGGGGGATTGGCCTCACATGAATAAATAACGCCGAAATGGGGGAAAAAGATTTTTTTGGGGGCTGCTGAGCCTTCTGAGCCTCCTGGGGTTGCTGGGCCTTCTGGGCCTTCTGGAGCGGCAGGGGCTGCTGGGGTTGCCTGGAGGGCATTTAGAAAAGGTTTGGTGGAGAAAATTTTTTGTTGGTTATTTGTTTGTTTATTACTAATTAGTTATTTTTGCGACATGGAACCCAAAAGCGCCCGGCAAGGAGAAATAAGAATTGTGTACAAATCGCCTCATTTTGAGGCGTTTTATGAAGCATTGCCCACAAAAGTGCAGATTAAATTTGATTATGTCATGGAAGTTGTAACTACAATCTATGATATATCAACAAAATTTATAAAGCATCTTAATGGCACGGATTTATATGAAATGCGAGTTTCAGTTGGCTCAAATGAGTACAGAACAATTCTCTTTGCTATTGACAAGGAGAATGTTATTGAATCCACTCGGATTATTCTGCTGAATGGGTTTCTTAAAAAATCAAACAAAGACTATCGTAAACAGATTGAGATAGCTCAATCGATATTAAAAGAATTGGAACAATGAGAAAGTTGAATATTGAGAAAATAGAAAAATTGCCGACGTTTAATCAGCAATTGGATGAGAAATATGGCACCGTTGAAACATCAAAGCGGGAAGAGTTTCACGAAGAAGCTCTTTCATGGTATTATGGACAGATGCTTCGGGATCGTCGTATGGAACTCAAGATGACGCAGAAAGAGGTTGCGGAAAAAATTGGGCGAGAGCAGAGCTATATAGCAAGAGTAGAGCGTGGCAAGGCGGATATTCAGCTATCAAGTTTTTTCCGCATTGCAGCAGTGCTTGGTATACAATTCATACCGACTTTTGCGCAGGTTATTCGATAGGAAGGCGGGGCCTGCTGGGGCGGCAGGAAGGATAGGCCCGATAGGCCGGATAGGCCCGATAAGCCGGATTGGCCCAATAAGCCGGGGGTGGGGCTTATTGGGGTAAGAGGGTTGGTGGAAATAATGGGAGGGGAGGTGCTTGGAAGTGGGGATTAGTCGGAGTATTCGCTCGAGAAGGAGAAGCGGATGGAGGGGAAGTCGTTCTGGGCCATCTGGAGGACGTAGTTGCTGTCGGCCATGAAGACGTCGCGTCCGGCGCGGTCGACGGCCATGAACTGGTGTTTGCGGCGCTTGAACTGGGCGAGGGCTTCGGCATCGTCGCTGTCGATCCAGCAGGCTTTGTACATGGACAGGGGCTCCCAGCGGCACTGTGCGCCGTACTCGTGGAGGAGACGGTACTGGATAACTTCGAACTGGAGCTGGCCCACGGTGCCGATGATCTTGCGGCCGTTGAACTGGTTGATGAAGAGCTGAGCCACGCCTTCGTCCATGAGTTGCTGTATGCCTTTTTCGAGCTGCTTGGACTTCATGGGGTCGGTGTTCTCGATGTACTTGAACATTTCGGGCGAGAAGGAGGGGATGCCGTGGAAATGGAGGTTCTCGCCGTCGGTTACGGTGTCGCCGATTTTGAAGTTGCCGGTGTCGGGGATGCCGACGATGTCGCCGGGCCAAGCTTCGTCGACGATGCTCTTTTTCTGTGCCATGAAGGCTGTGGGTGCGGAGACCTTGAGGGGTTTGCCGGTGCGGACGTGTTTGTAGACGGTGTTGCGCTCGAACTTGCCCGAGCAAACCTTGAGGAAGGCTATGCAGCTGCGGTGGTTGGGGTCCATGTTGGCGTGGATCTTGAATACGAAGCCGCTGAAGTGCTCGTCCTCGGGGTTTACGACTTTCTCGTCGGTGACAACGGGTTTGGGGGAGGGGGCAATCTTGACGAAGCAGTCGAGGAGCTCCTTGACGCCGAAGGTGTTGAGGGCTGAGCCGAAGAACACTGGGGCCACTTCGCCTCGGAGGTATGCCTCCTCGTCGAACTCGGGGTAGACGCCCTCGATGAGTTCCAGGTCCTCGCGGAGTTTGGCGGCGTCGGTTTCGCCGACGGCCTGGTCGATGCGCGGGTCGTCGACGTTGTCGATTTCGACGCGCTCGCTGACGCGTTGTTTGTTGGGGGTGAAGAGGTCGAGGGAGTGCTCGTAGATGTTGTATACGCCCTTGAACTTGGCGCCGATGTTGATTGGCCAGCTGAGGGGTCGGACGTTGATTTTGAGTTCGGCCTCGAGTTCGTCAAGGATGTCGAAGGGGTCGCGGCCTTCGCGGTCGAGCTTGTTGACGAAGATGATGACCGGGGTTCGGCGCATGCGGCAGACCTCCATGAGTTTGCGTGTCTGCTGCTCAACGCCTTTGGCGACGTCGACAACGATGATTACGGAGTCGACGGCGGTGAGGGTGCGGAAGGTGTCCTCGGCGAAGTCCTGGTGGCCGGGGGTGTCGAGGATGTTGATTTTGTAGCCCTCGTATTCGAAGCCCATGACGGAGGTGGCAACGGAAATGCCGCGCTGTTTCTCGATCTCCATCCAGTCAGAAGTGGCAGTTTTCTTGATTTTGTTTGACTTCACGGCTCCGGCGACGTGGATAGCGCCTCCGAAGAGGAGGAGTTTTTCGGTGAGAGTGGTTTTGCCGGCGTCAGGGTGGGAGATGATGGCGAAGGTGCGACGGCGCTGTATTTCTTGAGTGTTGAGGGCCATGGGGATTGAAAATGGTGTGAGGTTTGACTATCGCTTATGAAGTGTGCTGGAGGTGATTGGGTGTCAGGCTTTTGCGCAGTTTAGACGGTCGATGCAGAGCTTGAGGGAGGAGCGCCAGTAGGGAATCTGCACGCCGTAGGAGGCCTTGATCTTGGACTTGTCGAGGACCGAGAAGAGGGGGCGAGCGGCGGCGGTAACGTAGTCGTCGGAGGAGACGGGGAGGACAGTGACGTCCTCTACGCCTGAGAGCTCGGCGATGGCCTGGGCGAAATCGTACCAGGAGGCTACGCCCTCGTTGGAGAAGTGGTAGATGCCTGCCAGCCATTGGCGTGCGGTGATGATGCGTACGATCATGTTGGCGAAGTCGGCGGCGTAGGTGGGTGTGCCGATCTGGTCGTTGACCACGCGGAGGGTGGCTCCGGGCTGGCATTTGGCGAGGATGGTCTTGACGAAGTTGTGGCCGTAGGGGGAGTAGAGCCAGCCGGTGCGGACGATTATTGCCTCGGGGAGGAGACCCATGAGAGCGGTCTCGCTTTTGCGCTTGGTGGAGCCGTAGTGCGACATGGGTGCGGGCTTGTCGCTCTCGGTGTAAGCCTTGTGGGCAGTGCCGTCGAAGACATAGTCGGTGCTGATGTGCAGCATTTTGATGCCCAGGTCGGAGCAAACGGCGGCGAGGTTCTGGACAGCGCCGATGTTGACGGCGGTGCAGAGACTTTTCTCCTCCTCGGCGCGGTCGACGGCGGTGTAAGCGGCGCAGTTGACAACATGGGTGAACGAGTTGTCGCGGACGAAAGCGTCGACGGCCTTGGGGTCGGTGAGATCAAGCGAATCGATGTCGGTGTAAGTTGTGATGCCGGGGTGGTCCTTCTCCAGAATCCGGCGCAGTTCCGTGCCCAACTGACCGTTGGCGCCTGTAACCAGTATCTTCATAAAGTGTAGATGAGTTCTTTTCGGACTGCAAATTTACGAAAATTAAACGAAACGGCATTCCACTTGTTATTAAAGAAAACGGACATATCAACACACATAACACACATAACATATCACACACTATGAAAGAAATTGCACTCTTAGGGTCGAACGGCCCCGTGTTCGCCACCGTACTCTCCGCACTTTTGAAGGCCGGCCATGATGTATGCGCCTATACTACGGAGCCCACCAAGGTGATGCTCGACACCACCAATGTCACCATCGAGGAGCTGAAGACAGCCACCAAGGAGGAGACGCGCGAAGAGCTTGAGGGCTATGCCACAGTTGTGGCCGCTTACGAGACCAACTTCCAGGATGTGGCCAACAACGACTTCATACTGCGCACGTATTCGAACACCGTGAATGCGGCAATCGAGGCCGGTGTGAAGCGCCTGATAGTGGTTGGCAATCCTGACTCGGAGGCCTTTTTCCGCGGCGAGCTTCGCCGTCACGCGGGCTTGATCGACGCGAACTTCATCTCGACCGAGGGCGACTATGCCGCCAAGGTTGTGGACGAGATCTGAGGCAAGACAGACAACCAAGAACCGTCAAAAACGCCAGAGCGGATATGGCAGGGCACCAGCCCAGCATCGCCGCCCTGGCGTTTTGTGTGTACGGATTTACCGCAAAAAAGCGGAATGGAATGCCTCAAAAAAGCGGAATAGAATACCACAAAAAAGCGGAACGGAATGCCTCAAAAAAGCGGAATGGAATGGCTCAAAAAAGCGGAATGAATTTGGAAGTATGAAAAAAATAGTATAATTTTGCGGGTGTTAAGTGGCTGTTTTTGCCGGGTTAAGGGGAAAATGCACGACATTGCATCGAACCGGATGAACCAAGCAGTTTAAATCCATTTAACGGAAAGGCTTATGAAGTATTTACCAAGACTTGCAGATAAAGAACTTGCGGAGCGCCTAAAGTATATGGGCGCCGTGCTCATCGAAGGCCCGAAATGGTGTGGTAAAACAACCACAGCCGAACAACAGGCCCAAAGCGTGATAAAATTGCAAAATCCGGATATGAGAGAGGCGTATATGGTGACGGCAAACACCAAGCCGACGAACCTGCTCAAGGGTGCTGTGCCTCGCCTTATTGACGAATGGCAGGATGCGCCCAAAATCTGGGATGCAGTGCGAAGTGTGATAGACGAGCGCGGCGGTGAGCCCGGACAGTTTATACTGACAGGAAGCAATTCGGTGAATGATAACGAGATAATGCACAGCGGGACGGGCCGTATTTCCAGAATGCGGATGCTGCCGATGAGCCTGTATGAATCGGGGGAATCGAATGGCGCAATCTCGCTGCAGGCTCTGTTTGACAATCCGAGCTTTGATATAGATGGCATTACGTCTGAACTGGACATAAATGGGCTGATACAGGCCGCCTGCAGAGGTGGCTGGCCTGCGGCACTGAGGGTTGCGGGCACGAATGTGGCCTTCAGGATAGCGAAGGACTATCTGGACGGAGTGGTGAACTCGGACATAATAAATGTGGACGGGGTGAAGCGGGATTCTGTGGTGGCGCGAGCCGTGCTCCGCAGTTATGCGCGCAACCTGTGTACGCTTGCAAAGCGGGCTAATCTGCTCAAGGATGTAAATGGGATGAGCGAGGGGTGTTCTGACAAGACATTCGATGATTATGTAAAGGCTCTTACCCGACTTTTTGTGATACAGGATATTACGGCCTGGTCGCCGGCGGTGCGTTCGGCGTCGTCGATACGGCGCAATCCTAAGCGATGCCTGGTTGATCCCTCGATAGCCGTTGCGGCTCTGGGTCTATCGCCTCAGGCACTGGAGGTGGATCTGAAGACATTCGGATTTATATTTGAATGTATGGCCATACGCGACTTGCGCGCCTATACGCAGGGATCTGGTGGAGAAATGTCATATTATCATGACCGGTATGACCTGGAGGCCGATGCTGTTCTGCATCTGGCTGACGGACGATATGCTCTGATTGAGTTTAAGCTGGGCAGCTCCGAGATAGAAATGAGTGCCAAGCATCTTATTGAAATCAAGGAACTTGTGAGGAAATATAATGAAACGGAAAAACAGATAAAGCTACGCGAGCCTGATTTGCTGATGGTTATCACAGGCGGCCAGATGGCGTTCACTCGTCCGGACGGAGTGAAGGTGGTGCCTCTGGCCTGTCTCAAAGACTGAATCCGAGAGGCAGAGTCGGCAAAAGATGAAAAAAGTGGGGTGGGGGTGTAACGTTTGGGGGTTGGCGGTGTCTTATTAGTGAAGGGCGGAGGAAAGACCGTCCCGGATGAATTTCATCGCACTGCTTAAGTATGACTCTGATTGAATTTGAAATATTTGCGCGCTCAGTTGCCGATACGGTGACCCGTCGTGCCGCCGCCATCACCGGCGACGCCGAGGTGGCCGCGGACCTGAGGCAGGACACGCTGCTGCGGCTCTGGACGATGCGCACGCGGCTGGACGACTACCAGCATCCGGAGGCTCTGGCGGTGGTGATAGTGACGCGACTGGCGTTCAATCATCTGCGGCAACAGGGCCGACGGCCGGCGGTGTCGA
Source organism: Muribaculaceae bacterium (assembly GCA_036310635.1). Lineage (GTDB taxonomy): Bacteria > Bacteroidota > Bacteroidia > Bacteroidales > Muribaculaceae > CAG-873. The sequence goes on from JAXJRL010000060.1 coordinate 6,340, forward strand.
TTGACACGGTGTCGGAGGCGGCGCTCGCGGGCGAGGAGCCGGAGGTGGGTCCGGGCGATGTGGACGAGATTCTGAGCCAGCTGCCGCAGCGCCAGCAGATGCTCCTGCGGATGCGACATGTGGACGGTCTGGAGATAGACCAGATGGCCAGGGCGCTGAACAGCAGCAACGGAGCCATACGCACGGCACTGAGCCGGGCACGGCGCGCCGCCTTCGAGATTTTTTCATCAACAAACTAAGAAACACTTGATAAACGATGTTTAAGATATTGCGACATAAAAACAACACTGATACGCTGAGCCGCACGGAGGCGGAGGCGCTGGTGGAGCGATTCCTTGACGGCTCAACGACGCTTGAGGAAGAGCGGAGGCTGTATGGCTATTTCGCATCGGGCAAGGCAGATGATTCGCTGAAGCGGTATGCGGCGATGTTCGGCTGGTACGCCAACGGGCTTGCGGCGGAAAGGCGCAGACCGTCGTGGATGCGCAGGCATGCTGTGGCTGTGGCCGGTGTGGCGGCATGCGCGGTGCTGGCTGTGGTGTTCACGGTAGGGTACAGGAACACTGTGGAGCGCCAGCAGGAGCTGTTCGAGGTGTACTCCGGCAGCTACATAGTGCGCGACGGCGTGCGGTACACGGACCTATCGGAGATACTGCCGGAGGTGATGGCGGCGGAGAAGAAGGCGCTGGCATCGTCGGCGGTTTCGGCACAGAGCGCGCCGTCGCCTGAGGAGGCTGTGCGGAGCGTGATGGAGGAGACGCTGAGCAATGTGTCGGACCCGGAGCTGCGGCGCATGATGGCCCAGGACTTTGCAAACTGAAAGATAATAATGACAACAAAATAGACACTGAAAAAACGATGAAACACACTGTATTACCCCGCATAGCAGCGCTGACACTGGCGCTGGTGGCAACGGCCTCGGGATGGTCGCAGAAGCGCATAGACCAGCTGGCTGACAAACTGGAGAGACTGACCGAATGTGAGTCGTACTACACTGAACAGCGCAATCCGAAGACCAAGAAGCTGGTGAAGCAGACGCGCACGTTCCAGTTTACGAACAAGGGGCTTGTGACGGCGCTGATCCGGGCATTCGAGGACGAGCGCGAGAACACGGTGAAGGCCACGAAGTCGCGCAACACGTACTACTGGACATTTCCGCACCACTCGACGTACACGCTGAACTATGAGAAGAACGGCAAGGCTACGCTCTACATAGTGAAGCGGACTGCGGAAGCATCGGAGGGCGACAAGGACGAGACTATGATCCGGATAAACGGCGGCTCGGAGCTGCAGCCGGACGTGTTCTATGCCGATGGCAAGGGCATATACTGGACGGACGAGGACGGCAACAAATACTACAGCTCTGGAACGGTTGTGAGCAAGGACAGGCTGAAGAAGCTAAGGCAGGAGAGGGCGAAGCGGAAGAAACGCAGAGGCAGGAGCGTGAGCACGAGCACGACGACCGTTACTGAATCGGACGGCACAGGCACGCGCACCGTCATATACAGCTACAACTGAGTCAATAGGCTGATGCATAGGCTAATATGTTTTTGTGGGTGTAGGCGGTGAACCCTCAGTTGCCGAAGATTGTTTAAAGGGTAATGAAACAAATCCCTTAAAACCAAAATTAATCATGGCAACTGAAAAGAAAAGCATTAAAGGAAGCAAGACCGAGAAAAATCTTGTAACAGCCTATCTGGCTGAGTCAACAGCCTATACACGCTATATGTTCTACGCCAAGCAGGCCAACAAGGAGGGTTATTTCCCCATCGAGCATATTTTTGCCGACACAGCCAACAACGAGATGCACCATGCCAAGGTGTACTTCAAGTTCCTGGAAGGCGGCAAGGTGGATGTGCCGATGAATGTTGACGCCGGCGTGATCGGCACCACAGCAGAAAACCTGAAGCTTGCTGCCGAGGAAGAAGAATTTGAGGGCGTAAAGCTCTATACGGATGCCGCCAAGACCGCACGTGAGGAAGGATTCGATGAGATAGCATCGCACTTCGAGGCTATCGCCACCATCGAGGAGCATCACCGCCGCCGCTTCCTGTTCTGGCTGCGCCACGTGAACGAGGGCACAGTGTGGAAGCGCGAGAAACCCATCAAGTGGCAGTGCCTGGTATGCGGCTACGAGTATGTGGGCACCACGCCTCCCACCGTATGTCCCGCCTGCGACCACCCGATGCAGCACTATATGCCGATGGATGAAGAGACATCGGCCGACCAGGGCTAAACAGACTTAATTCTCCTCTCTCTCTTAAAACGACGACCACGGATGCTGCAGCGTCCGTGG
>JAXJRL010000061.1:0-1669 GCA_036310635.1 Muribaculaceae bacterium
GCGTCAGCCAGTGGCGCGTGGACGAGCTAAACGGCGACAGCCTGGCCGCCGAAAACATGGACACCGTGGTGCACAACTTCCAGTTCTGGAACATGACGGAAGGGCAGAATGGCGAGTACACCATCCTAGGCAACCTCGGCTCGCCTCGCCTCTCCCGCCTCTTCCTCCACCGCACGGCCGATGACCCCTTCGTCTTCTTCCGCCCCTACGACTACTTCCTCAACGGGCAGGACGGCTTCCGTTTCAGCAACACGAAGAGCCCCCTGACCAACCTCGCCTACCACAAGATGGGCAACCGCACCAACGGCAGCGAGCGCTTCCGCGCCTATTTCGCCTCAAACATCAACAAGCGCAGCGGCATCGGCTTCAAGGTCGACTACCTTTACGGCCGCGGCATGTTCAATTCGCAAACCAATTCCATGCTCTCCGGCACGTTCTTCGGCTACCACTTGGGCGAGCGTTACCAGATACACTCCTACATCGACCTTACCCACAACAAGATGGCCGAGAACGGAGGTCTGGAGAGCGACGTCTACATCACCGACCCCCAGAGCATGCCCCGCACCTACGGTTCGCGCGACATCCCCACGGCCCTCACCGAAACGTGGAACCGCAACGACGGCGAGACCTACTTCCTCACCCACCGCTACCGCATGGGATTCTACCGCGACGTGGAGCTTCCCGACTCACTCAAGCCCGAGATGCCCGGCGACTTCGAGCTGCTGGGCGAGCTGCCCGACAGCCTGCAGCAGGCCCTGGCCGCCGATTCCGTGCTGCGCATCCGCACCGTGGACAGCCTGCGCCTGGCCTGGCAGCAGGCACAGGTGCCGCCCCGCGAGTTCGTGCCCGTGAGTGCCGTGAACCACTCCTTCCGCGCACGCACCATGCGCCACCGCTTCTACAGCTATGCCGACGAGCTGATGAACTACCACACCACCCTCTACTACGCCGAACCCACCAACGTGCGCGACCGCATCGACGGGCTGGAAATCGAAAACACCCTGTCGCTCAGCATGCTCGAAGGCTTCAATAAATGGGCCGCCATGGGCATCAACCTCTTCGCAACCCATCATTTCGAGGCCTACAAGCAGCCCGAGCGCGTGAACGACACCGTGGCCGTGAAGCGGCACACCGAGCAGAACCTCTACCTCGGCGGTCGCATCACGCGCACCCAGGGCACCTTGCTCCACTACGACGCCGTGGCACGCGTCGTGGCCGCCGGCGACTACATCGGCGACTTCGACGTCAACGCCACCATCAACCTCAACTTCCGCCTCGGGCGCAAGGACACCATCGCCCTCACGGCCCGCGGCTACGTGAAGAACGAGAAGCCCGCCTACCTGCTGCGCCACATGCACACACGCTTCGCCTGGTGGGAAAACGACGGAATGAACCGCGAGTTCCGCACACGCATCGAGGGCACACTGGCCGACCGGCGCACGAAGACCAGCCTCACCGTGGGCGTGGAGAACATCAAGAACTATGCCTATTTAGGCATCGAAAGCACGCTGAAGGAGGGGCACACCGCCGGCACCCTCACCGCCGACTATACCCGCGAGGTGCGCTCCCGCCAATACACCGGCAGCATCCAGCTGCTGGCCGTGGGCCTCAAACAGGACTTCAACTTCTGGAAGCCCCTGCACTGGGACAACGAGGTCTGGTTCCAGAC
>JAXJRL010000062.1:0-10158 GCA_036310635.1 Muribaculaceae bacterium
AACTTTCATGGAAAAAGCGGTCAAACTTTTCTTTAAAGTTACTAATTTTCAGGGACTTTTACAAGTAATAACTAATTAAAAATCAATCGTATAACTGACAAAAATTAATTTTTGTCATCTACTAAACTCTCCCCGAGAAACTCACTGGCTATGAGCACCAGCAGATCTTCGCAGCCCCCAAGGACGCTTGCTACTTCGGTATCGGTGACCAGCGCAACACCTACGACCCCGCCGGAATTGACTGCGAGGAGTGCAAGTCCCTGGGCGGAAAGCCCAAGGCTTCAGGCTCATACGCCTGGGGTATGACCCAACACGACGGCATTATCTACTGGGGCACCAACAACAACTACCTGTGCATGCCCGGCTACGGCAAGGTGGCCACCAGCGGACGCGAGGACGGTCCCTATGAGAACTCGTGCTGGGTGTGCGAGTACGAGCAGGGCGCGCGCGGCAAGGAAGTGGGTGTGTACGGCGACATCCAGGCCCCGCGCATCTTCCGCTACGACACCAGGACCGGCTTCGTCGAGGACATCACCCCCAACGACACTCTGCTCGGCTACTGCCAGGGCCTGCGCTCGGCCGCCACAAAGGACGGCGTGGTCTTCTTCGGCGGCCCCTCCATCAAGGGCGGCAGCAACGTGGCATCCGGCTCCTCCTGCTTCCTGGCTTACTCGCTTAAGGACCGGAAGTTCATCGGCAGCTCCGACATGGCATCGATCGAAGGCTACCAGAGCACCAACATACGCCGCTGGATCATCGTTGACGATGTGCTCTACTGCGGCGTAGGCCTCCAGGACAAGGACAAGAATCTGCTCGGCGGCGTCCTCCGCTGGCGTGGCAGCGAAGCCGACCCGTTCAACTTCGAGATTGTGGGCTACGTGGCCAGCGAGGCCGCCGAAATCGAATACCACAACGGCCGTATTTATGCCGGCACATGGCCCAACACCACTACTCCCGGCTCCATCTTCTGCAGCCCAGTCATTCCCGAGGGCGGCCTCACTAAAGCCAATGCCACCAAGTGGGACAAGGTCTGGGACTACACCCAGTACGAGGTCGACCCCGCTTCGGCCAAAATCTCGTACTTCTCGGTGATGCGCTCCTACAAGGGCCGTCTCTACTTCGGCATGTTCTCCAACACCTATGCCGCGGTGTTCGCCACCATGAGCAAGTTCGGCTCGCTTGAGTCGGCCGACGCCCTGCTCAATCTCTTCGGCTCGCTGCGTAGCACCACTCTCTTCTCCACCACCGACTTCTCAGACGTGCGCATCGAGTACGGCGAAAAGCAGCTGCCCTACTGCAAACCCGGGACCAACGAGTGGACAATCATTGACAACGCTTCGTCCTACGAGCCCCACTTCGGCCGCAGCGGTTACGGCAACATCTTCGCCTGCTACACCTGGGCGATGTGCGAGCTGAACGACCATCTCTACATCGGCACCATGGACATGTCCGACCTTATCGACCCGGCGCTCTCCGACCTCTACATCGGCAAGAACGACAAGTCGAACGGCATCCAGGCATCAAAGATAATCCGCTTGCTCTTCGGCAGCACTGCCGCCACTGACGGCTATGAGCTGCTGCGCCTTGACGACACTGAGGAGCCCGTCAAAGTGGTGACTGACAACGGCTTCGGCAACCCCGCTGCCTACGGCATACGCAACATGATTGTCACTCCCGACAACAATCTCCTGGTCGGCACCGCCAACCCGCTCAATCTCCACGAACAAGGCGGCTGGCAGATCCTCGAGGTGAAGGAGCCCACCGAGGGCGTGGCTGATATTGCCACTGATGTCAAGGCCGGCGAAATCTATGTGGAGCAGACCGAGAGTTTTGTGCGCTTCAGCACTTTCTCCGGCGCCGACATCGTGAGCGCCACTCTCTTCGACGTGGCCGGCAATGCCGTGGCCTCGGCCCAAGGCAACGGCAGCGAGGCGGTGGTTGTAACCTACGGCGTAACCCCCGGCATCTACGTGGCCAAGGTCGTTACCGCCAACGGCATCCACACTTCCAAAATACGCGTAGGAAAGTAAAAAGTAACATCTGAAAGATAAACACGCGGCCCGCGGAGCAAGATTCTCCACGGGCCGCTTTCAGTTTGGCGTACAAGAAAAAGCCCGAGTCATAGGGTATGATCTCGGGCACAAAACGGGGCAATTTAAAATTCAGGGGTTGGCTTTTTTAATGAAGCCAGAAAAATGCCGTTGTTTGAAAATACCAACACCGATTGCCGCTGTTTGGTTCTCCGAGCCGTGGTTAAATTGTGTTAACGGCTCGTTGGCCGGCCGTCGGTTTTGTGTTGTTCAGCATGTTTTGTGCGGCGTTTCAAAAACTTATATTAAATTTGCGCGGTCCGACTTCATGTCGGCTCTTCCGAAACCTGTCTAATATACCGAACATGACTACTAAACCCGACAATAAGAATCTCGGCCCCGGGCATGCCAGCTATGCCGACGGGCCCAACCATGTCTTTGACGACGGCGAAGACGATGAGTTCTTCTACGATGCCGACAATTCGGCCGGCCGTTCGTCATACCTCTCAAAAGCCAAAGCCGCATCAAAGGCTGTCGCTTCCAAGACCCCCGGCGGAGGCTTCAAGGCGCTGATGGCACTCGCCCTCGTGGCAATAGCCGTAGCCGCAGCCTTCACCCTCTTCATCGACTAAAAACAAACATAGGGATTACCGCAGCTGGTTGATGCCCCAGCGGATCAGGTCGCTCAGGATGGGGATCAGTGACAGGCCTTTGTCGGTTATACTGTATTCCACTCCCGGCGGCACCGTGGGGAGAACCCTGCGGCTCACAAGGCCGTCGGACTCTAGGCTTTTCAGCGTGCTGCTGAGCACACGGGGCGAAATGTCGGGAATGGCATGACGCATCTCGTTGAAGCGCAGTGTGCGGCATTCTCCGAGCATGGCCAGGAGAAGGAGCCCCCACTTGGAACTGAAGTGCGAAATGACATTGCGGATGGGGCAATGTGCAGTGTCGGTGTATTTTTTTAGTGCCTCATTCATTTTTTTCTGTCTGAAAATCAGCAAAAGTTACCTTGAAGTAACCTGCTTGCCTGTGTATAACTTATTGCACAGTAGAGAAATGCGTTGTAACTTTGCGGTATCAAAAAGTTACTTGATTGCAAATGCAAAGTTAATATATAAAATTCACATCCACAATGAGCACACTCAAAAAACTTAACGAAGGCGCAAAGTACAGCCATGGCACAGTAGGCAACCTCTCAAACTTCGAGGGCAAGGTTTTCATCAAGGACGAGCTGAAGGAGACTTCTTGCGAGATCTCGTTCGGCACTCTGGCTCCCGGCCAGGCAGTGCCTTTCTTCCACAGCCACAAGGCAAACGAGGAGAACTATGTAATCCTCCGGGGCGAGGGCATGTTCCAGGTGGACGGCGATGTTTTCCCCATTTCCGAGGGCTCCGTGGTCCGTGTTGCCACCAACTGCGACCGCAACCTTAAGAACACTGCCGCCGCCGGCAACATGGTCTACATCTGCATCCAGGCCAAAGAAGGCTCGCTTGAGGGTTACACCATGTCTGACGCCGAAATCACCGAGCGCGAAAATCTGCTCTGAACCCAAAGTCAAAAACATCTTAACCGGACCGACATTCATACAGTGTCGGCCCGGTTTTTTTTTGTGCAGAATTTGCTTTGGACCATAAAACATAATTCGGATTCCAAGCGTTAATTTAATCGTCATAGGTTTGCTGAACTCTCAATGACAAATTTACAAATTCAACTGATTTATGGGAAAAAATCCGGCTGGCCCCAGTCCGATGTGGGGCCGAATTGTCTCGTTTATCGCAGTTTTCGCCATTCTTGCTTCGCTTGCCATAGTCATGAACGGCAGGCTGTTTGGCCATGATTTGGCTTCGGACAAGGATAAGACGCAGACGCAAGTCGTCTCTCATGAAGGCAACGCCCTGGTGGTCAACACCACTGACATTGCCAAGGACATTGTGGGCTATGCCGGCCCCGTGCCTGTCAAAATCTACATTACCGACGGCCGCATCGATTCCTTGGTGCCCCTGCCCAATGCCGAGTCGGAAGAGTTTTTCGGCCGATTGAAGTCCGAGGGCCTGACTGCGAAATGGGACGGCCTGACGCTGGCTCAGGCCGCAGACCTGCAGGTGGACGGTGTGACCGGCGCCACTTACTCGTCAAAAGCGTTCATCGGCAATGTACAGGCCGGTCTGAGATATGCCGGCAGTCAGCAGGTCGCCGCCGGCCATTCGTTCGACTTCGGTTCCGTGGCTTCCTGCATTGCCCTCGCGGTGATCCTCAGCGGCGCCATCCTGCCGTTTTTCGTCCATGGCAAGCGCTTCCGCCTTGTCCAGCAGGTGCTTAACGTGGCCGTGCTCGGTTTCTGGGCCGGTACGTTCATTGACTATGCCATGATGATCAATTTCTTTGGCAACGGCTTCACCTACAGCATAGCTTCGCTTACCATCGTTGCTCTGCTGATAGTTGGCCTGATTTACCCGCTGACGGGTCGCGGAGGCCATTATTGCGCCTGGATTTGCCCCTTTGGTTCGCTGCAGGACCTTGCCGGGTCAGTGTGCCGCAGGAAGTTGAGGATGAGCCAAGGTCTCGTCAAGGGTCTTGACAAGTTTCGCCATGTGCTGTGGGTAGTCCTCCTGCTGCTTCTCTATGCCGGATTCGGCACAGCCTGGATTGACAGCGAGATTTTCACAGCGTTCATCGTCAGCAGTGCCTCGTGGGTGGTAATCACCGTGGGCATTGTCTTTGTAGCCCTGTCGCTGTTCATCCCGCGCCCGTTCTGCCGTTTCGTCTGCCCCACGGGCACCTTGCTGCGCGACGCCTGACCTGTCGGATAAAGCAAAAATAATATTGTCATGAACAAGAACTTATATTTCATCATCCTTCTGTTAGCCGCCGCGCTTGTGGCGGTGTCAATTCGTTTTTCCATGGTTAACAAAGAGAAGCCTGCCGATGGCGTTTCGTCGGCCGAAAATGTGATTGAGAACATTATGACGCGTGTGAGCGTGCGCCGCTACTCCGGTGAGCCCGTTCCCGACTCCATCCGCACGGCCATCCTCAAGGCCGGCATGGCTGCTCCCACCGCCGCCAACCAGCAGGCGTGGGAGTTTGTGGTAATCACCGACCGGGCCATCAAGGATTCCATCTCAAACAATTTCCAGTATGCCAAAATGGTGAAGAACTCCGACTTTGCCGTCGTTGTTTGCGGCAACATGGACCTGCTCTTTGCCGGTGACCGCCGCGAGGCCGGCAACTGGCTGCTCGACTGCTCGTGCGCGTCCGAGAACATGCTCCTGGCGGCCCATGCCTACGGAGTGGGCGGCGTGTGGTGCGGCGTCTATCCCGAGGAGGACCGCATGGCGTTTGTTGCCAAGGTGCTGAATTTGCCGTCGAACCTCGTGCCTGTCAACATACTCTCCTTCGGCTATCCCGAAGCAGCTTCCACCCCCAAGGACAAGTGGGATCCGGCAAAGGTACACTACAACGCCTTCTGACTGTCAATCTGACAGATAAACCGTATCATGGCCGCCTCTTGGCGGCTTTTTTTGTGCAATTTTGTCGCACTGCTACCAACATTTGCCCCCGGTGCTTGTTCTAAATTTAAGTAAGTGATCAAATTAAATTTATGTGATATGCGCAGTTGTTTTTGAGCCAATTTGGCCTGCGGAGTGAAGGAGCATAGCGAGCTATGTGACTGAACGACAATGCCAAAGTGGCCAAAAAGAACAAGCAGAGCGCATAAAAGATATTTCCAGTTATTTATATCGGTTTAAATTGAACACTTACTTATATTAAAAATTCCACATTATGCTGCGCTTGGTTGTCATATTGCTTATAGCCGTTGTCGGTCGGTTCTGCGCCTTTGCGCAGGACACCGACTCGCTGTCGGCGCCTGTCGACACGCTCGCGTTCAGCAGCCACCACCACGGCCTGCGCTTCCAGGACCGCATCCTCATCCATCCCGTGGTGCCCCCTGACAGCATCGATGCCGTGAGGCTCACCCACAAGGCTTTCTGGCGCGCGTCGGCCGAGACTTTCGGCTTCAACATGGCTCTGTGGTCGCTCGACAGATTTGTGCAGCACGGTTTCTACGCCTACATTGACTGGAACACCATCAAGGCCAATTTCAAACACGGCTTCGAGTGGGACGACGATTTCCTCGGCACCAACATGTTCGCCCACCCCTACATGGGTTCGCTCTATTTCAACTCCGGACGCTCCAACGGCTACAATTTCTGGCAATCGGAACTGTTCGCCATCGGCGGCAGCGCCATGTGGGAGCTGTTTATGGAACGCGAATATCCGTCCACCAACGACATCATTGCCACCCCCATAGGCGGCGCCGCCCTCGGCGAGGTGCTCTACCGCATGTCGGACATGATCCTCGACGACCGTGCCACCGGCGGCGAGCGCTTCGGCCGCGAACTGGCCGCCTTCCTGGTGAGCCCCATGCGAGGGTTCACACGCATTGTCACCGGACGTGCCTGGGAGCATCGTGCCACCACCGGGCGCCGATTCGGCATCCCTCCGGTCAGTGTGGAGGTGTCGCTCGGAGCCAGGGCTCTCCGCATCCTCGACAACCACGAGGGCACCAAGGCCGGCGCAACGGCCTCCATACGCATCGAGTACGGCGACCGCTTTGCCCGTCGCACCGTGGCCCCTTATGACTATTTCTCGTTCCTCATGGAGCTGCAGGCCATGAAGGGCCAGCCCCTGCTCAGCCGTGTCGAGGTCATCGGACGCCTGTGGTCAAAGGAGCTCGTGGACCGCAACAAGTTCAATCTGTCGCTGGGCGCCTACCAGCACTTCGACTATTTCGACTCCGACACCATCCGCCATGCCGAGCCTCACCAGCTTGGGCCATGTGTGGTGCCTTACAAGCTCGGTGCACCCGCCATCCTGGGCATGGGCACCATCTTCCGCTATGCCCCCCACAGTCACTGGGCCCTTGACGGCTATCTCCATGCCAACGGGCTCTTCCTCGCCGGCATCCTCACCGACTATTACCGCGACTATCACCGCAACTACAACTGGGGTTCAGGCTTCTCCATCAAGATGGGCCTGCGCTGGGGTCTGGCCAGCGACCGCCTGGCCATTTCTGTCGCAAATCAGTTCTACCGCGTATACACCTGGCGCGGCGAAACCTCCGAGCATAAGTGGACCATGCCAGGCGGCCAGCCCGTCGATGTGCAGGGCGACCACTCGAACGGCATCTTCAACCACTTCGAGACACGCGTGGACCTGCGCATCCTCCAGCGCCTCTACCTCACCTGCGGAGTCGACTTCTATCGTCGCTGGACCCACTACCGCATGACCATCGACGGCGTCTACTTCCCCCACATCCGCGCCCAGCAGATAGGCTGCCACCTCCAGCTCACCCACAAACTTTAATAATCCGCTTCGGCTCTTTGAAGCTACGCTTTATCTCACTATCTTTGCATTCCCAAAAGGCAAAATAGTAGGAAATGATTCTCAACACCGGAGGCAGAACCGATACGGTCAACTATTTCTCGGAGTGGCTGCTGCGCCGCTTCGAGGAGGGTTATGTCTATGCCCGCAGCCCATTGTTTCCAAAGACAGTGATCCGCTATCGGCTCACTCCCGACGTGGTTGACTGCGTGGTGTTCTGTTCCAAAAACTATGCTCCGATTCTGCCGCGTCTGCATGAGATTAGCGACCGCTTCAGGGTGTTCTGCCACTACACCATCACCGCATATGGCCGCGACATTGAGCCGCGGGTGCCGTCGATACAGCAGAGCATGGACACACTTAAACGCCTTGCCGACATCGTTGGTCCTCAGCGGATTGCCTGGCGCTACGACCCGGTGATGGTCTATGGCGACTATACCATGGAGCGCCACATTGACACGTTCGGACGCATGGCCTCCGAGCTTGCCCCGCATGTCAATTTCTGTCTTTTCAGCTTCGTGGAGATGTACCGAAAGCTCGAGAATAACATGCCTGATCTCAAACCTGTCTCAGAGGCAGACAAGCAGCGGCTTGCGGCAGCTTTTGGGGAAATTGCGGCTGAGAACGGGCTGAAGATTCAGACGTGCGGAACCGCCGAAAGCTACGAGCGGTACGGCATCGCACGCTCGGGATGCATGACTTCGGCCATTCTGGGCGAAGCTCTGGGCGTGGACTTTAAGCGCATTGCCCACCGTGGCTCGCGAAAGGGCTGCGGATGCATGCCTTCGCGCGACATCGGCGCCTACGAAACCTGCCCCAACGGCTGTCGCTACTGCTATGCCAACAAGGACCATGACCGCGCCATGGCCAACTACAGCAGGCACAACCCCCTGTCGCCTATCATTATAGGTGAAATAGCCCCCGACGATATCGTAAAGGATGCGGTTCAGGAATCTTTCCTCGCGACTGGATACCCCTCACTTTTCACTGTTTGAACTATATGGAGAATGCAATTGAGACACAGCGTCTAACACTCAGACCTTGGACACCCGGCGACGCCTCGGATTTGTTCCGTTACGCCTCCGACGCCCGCGTCAGCCGCCTTGCCCTCTGGCCCGTCCATACGTCGGTTGACATGAGCCGCCGTGTCATTGAGGAGTTCTTCATGCCCAATCCTGAATGTTACGCCGTGGTGCTGAAAGAAACGGGCGAGGCCGTGGGCTGCATAGGCCTTGTCCCGGAGGGTGATGAGCACTTCCCGCTGAATGACGCGGAGCGTGAGGTGGGCTACTGGATTGGTTACCCGCACTGGGGTAGGGGACTGATACCGGAAGCATTGTCGGCCTATTCCGATTATTGCCGCGACACCCTCGGCCTGCACTCGCTGCTGATCACCACCGATGCCCGCAATGCCGCCTCGCAACGAGTGGCCCAAAAATGCGGCTTCCTCCAAATCGCCACGTACACCGCCGACAGCCTCCCCTCCAAAGCCTACCGCCTCAACCTATAATTCAAAACGGCACCCTCAATCTCATCCGGGATTCGGGTGCCGTTATTGTTTGTCAGCTCGCGCCGGCTCACTCCGTTTCAAGCGCGGGCGATTCAACCTTGCGCAGACGCTTGACTATTCGCACAGTCAGCGGCAGCACTATTATCTCGTAGGCAGTCTTCAGCAATGTCTGCGTCAGAATCATCTTGATGATCGTGGAGACAGAGAACACACCGCCGAAGGCAATGGGAAAGAACAGCAGTGAATCCACGCCCTCGCCGAACACCGTCGAAAGGATGGCGCGCACCGAAAATCCGCGTTCAGGATCGGCGACCGTTGCCGAGCGCCGCTGCATCACACTCATCACATAGGCATTGACCATCGAGCCGCATATAAACGCCAGGAAACTCGCCGCGAAAATGCGCGGCACAGCGCCATAGATCACCTCCATGGCCGCCTGATGCTGCCATTCGGCACCTCCCGGAAGCATGATGCCCAGCTGGAGCAGCAGCGACACCAGCAAGTTCATCGCAAAGCCCAGCCATATCACGAAGCGCGCCTTCGCAAAACCGTAGATCTCTACAATGCAGTCGTTTATAATATAAGAAATTGGAAACACCACCACGCCGGCGGTAATAGTCAGAAAGCCACAGTCTACAACCTTGATTTCCATAAGGTTCGCCACGATGAGCGAAACGCAGAAGAGCACGGCCAACACCAAAAAAGTTGGCGAAAAAGTAACAGGTTCTTTGTAAGTCATAATCTTGTTTTTAACGAGGTAGCAAGCACTCGGCAGTTTTCACACCCACAAAGTTACAAAATTTTCCCCTCCCCACCAACCCTCCCCACCAATCCCCTCCCCCCAACCCCAACCCAACCCTCAAGTCCCCACCCACAACAATCCCCAGCCGTTAATGGTCAACCCAAACACCTGCCGTGAGCCAAGGCCAGGGGGGGGGAGAAGGTGAGCCCAGGCACGCGAAGCGTAGGGCTCCACCCACTAACCACGCAACTAACCACTGCGATGATGTGGCTGACATACCCATGCAAAAGCACATTATTCTAAAGCAAAATAAGCCTTTACAATTAAAATAAGAATCATAGATTTGGATCTAACTATTTTTTATTCTAAATTTCCCATCTTTGACACCTTGTAGGATGTAATAATGCCGTTAGCGGTTGGTTTACAACGGCTAACGGCATTTTTGCTTTTTCGGACTTTGTGCTATATCGGGGCCTTTGTCATGGCGATTA
>JAXJRL010000063.1:0-11226 GCA_036310635.1 Muribaculaceae bacterium
ACGATGAGGTTGAAGGGGAAGTCGGTCTTCTGCGAGAGCACGCTGCGGATGGCGTCGCGGATGGTGCGGATACGGTTGCGGACGGGGATGATGACCGAAGCCTCAAACTCGAAGTCGCCCTTGTTGAAGTCGATTTCGTCGAACTTGGGAGCCAGGTAGCCGCCGATTTCCTTGAGGTGGGCGGTGCAGGCCTTTTCCATCTCGATCTGCACGCCGCGGTTCTTGGGATCAACATAGTCGAAGATCTTTTCGCCAGACTTGCGGTTGTCGAGGGTAACGTCGCTGTAGAGGTACTCGTTGATGTGAACGATGGGAGCGATGCGGCTCACGCGGAGGCGGAGGTCATAGAGACCTGCTGCGGTGTAGTCGGCATCGATGCCGGCTGCGGCCTTCTTGAACACTTCGGTGTTGAAGAAGAGGACAGAGCCGAAGTTGAAGTCGTCGCGGAGCGAACCGAACTGATAGTCGATCACGGGCGAGTTGGTCTTCTTGCCTTCAACCACTGAGTAAGAGTCGGCATACATCATACCGGCCTTAGAGTCCTGTGCGAGGCGAGCGAAACGGTCGAGGGCGAAGTAGCCCATCACGAGGTTGTTGTATTTGGTGTAGAGGAGTGTGTATTCGGCTGAAGCTGCAGCGGCAATCTTCTTCATGCAGTCGCTGGAGTTGAGGCCTTCAACCTTGATTACCTGGCAACCATCAACCTCGGGGAGACCGGCTTCGGTGGCGAGGAGGAAGATTTTGGAAACTAAGGGGCTTGCTTTGAGCCCTTCGATTGTTGCCTTCACCTGCTCGGGAGCAGCGTAAGGAAGAAAGCAGTCGATTGATGTTTTCATGTAGGTTATATTTATATAATGAGTAAAAGTTGATTTTTCGGGTTGTTTCCCCCGCCGGTCACTGTGGGAGGCCGGCAGGGGTATGGAGTGGGTTCAGCTTACTTTGAGAAGAAGTTGAGGATCTGGCTCATGAGCGAGGTGCGCTCTTTCTGGCCCTTGATGGTCTCGAAGGGGAAGCCGATCACAACGGTCTTGTAGTTTCCGGGGACATAGGCTGTGCCGGCCACCAGGTTGTTCTCGGTGTAGCGGAGCAGGGTGCAGCCCTTCTTGGAGTCGGGGGCATAGAACGAGTCGGGCGACTCAACTGCGTAGCAGTCTGAGTTCATGATGTTGAAGAAATCGTAGTCGCCGCCGGTGAACTGCTTGAAGCGGGTGGGCACCTGGTAAGCCTGGCCTTCGGTTGAAGCCTGACCTACGCGCCAGTGGTAGCCGAGCACCTCGGTTGCGAACTTCTGGTCAGCCTTTGCCACCTCTTCGGACGAGTTGGGGTTGTCCCAGAGGTCGGTTGCCACGAAAGCGCCGCTGACAAAGATGTCGCCGCCATTGGCGGTGTGGGCTGCAATCTTGTTCTGGAGCGCGGAGGGGAAGGTCTTGTAGCGGGTGCCGTAAACACCGCGGCCCTTCTTGATTTCCTTCTGCTTGCCCAGGATGAGGTCAACGATCTGGGGCTCGTTCTGGAGGGGGGCGGCCATGTAAGCCTCTACGCTCGAGGAGATGAACGAGTAACCGGCCTCGGCAATGGCCTTGCCGTGTTCGTAGACGAAATCGAAGGTGTTGCCGGCGATTACCTTGTCCTCATAGTTGGAGCGCGAAGCGCCGAAACCGGCAGCGTCGTCGTCCATCCAGGGGATGTTGCGGCGGTACTCGAACATGGCACCGATATAGTTGATATCCTGCTTGTCGGGTACGCCCGGGTCACGTACATCGTAGAAACCGGCTATCTCGCCTGAATCGAACCAGTCGGGGGCGCTGATGCGGGTGAAGCCGTTGATCACGTTGACAGTGGCGGGAGCATCGGGTTTGTTGCAGAGGGCGAGGACCTCGGTGGGGAAGGACACACCGCCTTCGTTGCCGGCGATGATTCGGTAGGAGTGGATGTCGCCGTCAGAGACAGTCACCTGGTAGGAGGGAGAGGTGACCTTGGCAATCTGGCGGAAGCCGCCGTCGTTGACGCGCTCTTCCACTATATAATATTGTGTCACGGCCGAGGGTGTGAGGGTGTCGGCAGTGGCCTCCCATGAGAGGGAGTACTGGTTTTTGGCGGGGTTGGTGATGGCAAACTTGTGGGGAGCCAGCGGGGTTACCATATAGGAGCGGCCGTCGCGGTGAGCGAGGAACTCGAGCATGCCCTTGTAGATGGCGCGCGACACGGTGAAACGGAACTCGGGGTCGAGGCCGTATTTCATGTCGGCGAAGTTCTGGTGCGAGAGGAACTCGAGGAGCATGGCGGGCACCTGGGGAGTGCGGGCCTCGGCGTAGGAGCGGTCCCACATTCCGCGGCGAGTCCACTTGGGCTCGTAGGCTCGGCGCACGTCGTCAACGATGTTGGTCATCACCAGGTCGGTGAGGTCGCGGGAGTCGAGGCGCGAAGTGCCGTCTGGCAGCTTGTCGCCGAGCTTGCGGCCGTCGGTGCAGTAGATGCCGAGGGTGCCCACGATCGAGTCGTTCATAGTGGTGCCGGCATCGGTATGGAATGCGAACGAGAGGTCGACGGGGATATTGAGGCCCTCACGGTCGGGCAGCTTGTCCGAGCCGCCGGCGAGCCAGTTGACCCAGTAGCCGCGTCCGGCATAGTCGTCGGTGTAGTCGTTGACATTGTTTGTCATGGTGTACACGCTGTCGGGTGCGCCGGCCCACTGCATGAAGTAGCGTGCGCCCTCAACGAATCGGGGATAGTTGCTGGTCACGTACTGGTAGTCGATTGAGTCGAGGGGCTTCTCCACGATGCGGGCCACGTTGCCCATGCCGCCGCCAATCTTCACAGCGTCGGCGGTGATCACGGCGTTACCGTCCTTGCTGACGGCTGAGAGCTCCACAACGGGCTTGGAGGGGGTGCCCTTGTCGAAGTCGAAGTGGCCGAGGTACATCCATGTGCCGCCGCCCATCTTCTGGTTCACCTTGAACTGGCGGGCGCCGCTCTTGGAGTTGACGGTGTAGACGGCGTCGGAAGCGCTGTTGGGGAGCGACTCGTAGGAAACATAGACGGCGTAGGTGCCTGTCTCGGGGAAGTCGGCGTTCCACGATGCCTTTGCAGCCTTGTCGGCCTTCTTCGATGCCTTGGCCTGGCGGGCTGTGCCGGCCTGGAAGGGGTTGTCGCCCTTCTTGAGGATTTTGTCCACGTAGGCGAAACCGGGAGTGGGAGTGTCGGACCAGGTGCCGGTTTCTATGTATTCGCCAACGGCGTTCTTGCCGTCGTTGTCCACGATAAGTTCGATGGTGTTGGTGTCGCGTTCGCGGGGGCTCATCACGTATGCGCCGGCATTGCGGAGCATGGGCATGAGGTAGGGCATTACGTAGCTCTGGGTGTAGAGGTCCTCCACTGTCTGGAAGATGCGGGCGCGCTGCCACTCCCAACGGTTGAGCTTGGGCTCGAAGTACCAGCCGTGGCTCTGCCACATGGCTATGTTGGCGCCGTCGAAACCTAAGGGAGCAGCTTCTGCGCCGAGGTCGGTGACAACGGCGTGGCCGTGCGACTTGACGGGCTTCTTGCCGGTGCGCTTGGCGAAGAGGGCGAGCTCGTCGAACGAGTGGCGGCCCACTTCCTTGCCGTTCTTGTCATAATCGATTGCGAAGATATTCACCTTGTACTTGGCATACTTGGCGCCGAGGGCGTTGCGGATGCCGTCCTTGAGCTGGGGGAGTGTGCGTGCGCTGAACGGCATGTTCTCCATGCCCTCGTTGCAGTCCACGGTGATGGTGCGCGACTTGTCGTCGATTGTCACCTTGTTGATTTTGAGGAAACCGAGCTGAGTGGTTCCGGGGAGGAAACTACTGAAGACGTTGGCAACTGCGCGGTCGGCCTCGTTGGCAACACGAATGGGGGTGGTTCCCCACGCCGATGAAGCGAAAGCGAGAACGACAGCAGAAGTCAAGAGCTTTAAATTCTTCATGTTATCTGATTTATACGAAAGTTAGTAAGTTGCTACTGAGTGGTAAAAGGTCAAAGATTTAATAAAAAGAGCCAAATCGGAGAACGGAGGCCAAACTGCAATCCGGCAGTATGTTGGCTGTGCGGAGAGCAGTGTGAGCGCCGTGGATTCAAGGTGCGCGTGGAGCCTACATCCCGATGGCCAGGCCATGCAAGAGTGCAAAGGTTATCGCACAAAGTTACTTTTTATTTCATTAAGAAGCAACAGATTTAAGGACAAAAAACACCCGATAAATCTTTTTTAATATTTAGATACATATTTTACGAAACTTATGCACAACCTTCCCTAATAACTTGCCCGAACAGCACGCGTTCAAAGCATCGGAGTGTTGGTAATTTAGCACTTGCAATTGTAATTAATTAACATTTATTATTGGCGCAAAACAAAATTTTAGCTTTAAATTTGTGCCGTATTGTATGCCAGCCACAAGGATAATGCGTCAATGCGTCATTTCCCGCTCCGCCAAGGGGCTCCATGGAGAACGAATTTCAACACCTTAAATTTCAGATATGAAAAAATTTTTACTTATTGCAGCATCGGCACTGATGATGGGCCAATCAGCAGGTGCCGAAACAGTTACAACCGGAGGAAACACCTACGAGATCCAGACTCTGATAGACCGTGAAGTGGGTCCGGGCATTCGCTACACTCGCCTGCGCCTGCCCAGCTATCCGCTCAACGTGAACATGCTCCGCATCGACGTAACCAACCCCTACAACTCGATAGAGACCACCCAGGCCAACGACAAACTGTACGGCACCGAGGCGCTCGTCAAGGCATCCGCCCGCCAGAGCAAGCCCGGCCACGTGGCCATAGGCGGCGCCAACGCCAACTTCTGGTGCGTGTCAGGACAGCCCCCTTACAGCGACATCCTGGTGGGCCTCACTTACAACGGCAATGTGCGCAACGGCAAGATCATCACCGAGCTGAACATGCACTCCGACCAGTGGAACGGCGGCTACAAGCACACCGGCATCCTGGGCATCACCCCCGACAAGAAAGTGTTCAGCGGCAACAACTGGACTTGGCAAGGATCCGTGACCAGCACCAGCACCGGCGCTATGCCCGTGTTCACCGTCAACAAGACCGTCCGCGACAACGAGCTCGGCATCTACAACTCCTACTACGGCACACGCACATTCCGCTGCGTGAACCAGTACACGGGCACCGACAACAAGCAGCATTTCGAGACACTGACCAACGTGGGCACCGAAGTGTACCTGACCATCGACGAGGGCCAGAACTGGACCTGCGGCGGCGACATAACCTTCACCGTCAAGGAAAGCAAGCAGAATGCCGGAGGCGGCACCATCGGCAGCTACGACCTGGCCATCGTGGGACGCGGCACCTATGCCGAACAGCTCAACAAACTCGCAGCCGGCGACAAAGTGACGCTGAACTACGCATTTGTCAACCCTCAGGGCCAGCCCGTCATGATGCAGAACCTGGTCGGCGGCAACGCCCAGGTGATGGTGAACGGCGAAATGACCAAATACGCCACCTCCGAGGGCTACAACTCGCAGGTGTACTCTCGTACCGGCTACGGCTGCGACGCTGACAACAAGACTCTCTACATCATTGTCATCGACAAGGCCACCGACCCCGTATACGGCACATCGGCAGGCTGCTCAACAACCGTGATGTGCGACATCGCCAAGGTATACGGCTGCGACGACATGACCAACTTCGACGCCGGCGGCTCCGCCGAGATGCTGCTCAACGGCGCCATCATCAACAAGACCACCGAGAGCTCGCCCCGCGCAGTGGCCAACGGCATGATTGTGTACAACACAGCCCCCGAAGACACCAAGATTGCCCGCATCGAGTTCAACGACCCCGCCCTGAAGGCTCCCGTATACAGCTCCTACGAGCCGCAGATTCTGGGTTACAACCAGTACGGCACACTCGTTGACGACAATGTGCAGGGATTCGAGCTGAGCTGTCCCGAGACCACCGGCAGCTGCAAGGGCCAGGTGTTCACCGCCGGCGGCACCGCCGCCAAGGGCACCCTGACCGCCACCTACAACGGCGTGAGCGTAACCAAGGACATCGAGATCATGTCGGCCGAGGTGAGCCTGCGCATCAAGCCCCTGCTCATTGACCAGTTCCGCGAATATCCCGTCGAGGCCACTGCTACCGTTGGCCAAAACACATACGGCTACAATCCCGCGTCGCTCTCCTACACCGTTGGCGAGGAAGGCGTGATAGCCGTTGACGGCAACGGCGTGCTCCGCGGCCTGAAGGACGGCAAGACCACCATGGCAATCGCCGTCGGCGAATACACCGACGCCACAGATGTCACTGTGGAGACCGCCACCTCCCCCACCCTCAGCGTGATGCCCGGCGCTTTCGACGCCGCCCAGTGGAAGACGTCCGTAACCAGTGTGAAGAACTGCAAGATGACGGCCGACGGCGAAAACGGCGGCTTCAAGGTGCAGTACAGCATCTCGAGCACCCGCGGTCCGAAAATCACCATGAAGCCCGCTGAGAACAAAAACCTGTTCAGTCTGCCCGAGAAGGTGCGCCTGGTGATCAACCCCGGCACCGTAACCTTCAAGGCCCTGACCCTCAACGTGCTGCCCGCAAACGCCGAACGCCCCGTGGCCATTGTGTATGACAAGGCCCTGACTGCCAACACCGACAACGAGGTGATATTCGACCTCAGCGAGGCCGGCGACATCAACGACCTGGCTTTCTATCCCGTGGCATTCAACGGCCTGGTTGCCGAACTCGGCGACAAGACCGGCAACTACAGCTTCAGCGTTCCCGCGCTGCAGGCCATGTATGAGAAGTACAAATCGGGCGTTGAGGACATCGCAGCCGATGGCGAAGGCCAGGGCCGCGTGGAGATGTTCAACCTGCAGGGCATGAGTGTTGACAGCGAGAACGCCGTTCCGGGTGTGTATGTTCGCCGCCAGGGCAACAAAGTACAGAAAGTGGTGGTGAAATAACTTCTGCCCCCTACCCCTCTGAATCACAAACCGAAAATCCATATTCCCCAAAAAAGATATGAAAAAACTGACAATGTTAATGGCCTGCACTGCAAGTGTTGTGGCCATGAACGCGCAGATCGCCGAGGTGTCAGCTCCGCGGCCTCTGCTGAGTGGCAAGTACAGCCAGATGTACAACCCCGTGCTGAGCGAGGACGGCAGCCGTGTGATGTTCACCAGCGACGACTACACGGACCTGCGCATGTACGACTTCAAGGACAATGTGACCGTAAAGCTCAATGCCACCAAGGAACAGGCATTCAAGGCCCGCTTCGTCGGCAATGAGACATCCTTCGACGCTCCGAAAGTTCGCACTGAAGGCTCGGAACTGATCATCACGCGCAACGGCGTGGAAAAGCGATACACACCTGTTGAGTGCACCGCAGGCTACTGCTGGGCATCGATGAGCCCCGACGGCAAGAAAGTGGTGTTCCTGGCTGCAGGCAAGGGTCTGGTGGTCACCGACATGGAAGGCCGCGTGATAGCCCGCCCCGGCAACTATGAGTCGCCGGCATGGTTCGGAAACGACCACCTGGTGGTTCAGAACGCCACCGACGACGGCCACCAGCTGCACTCGTCGCAGATCCTTCTGCTCAGCCTTGACGGCAGCGAGAAACAGGAGCTGACCAAACCCGAGTCGATGACCATGACCCCGACTGCGTCAATCAAGGCCAACAAGGTGGTGTACAGCACCATCACCGGCCGTCTGTATGAAATGGATGTGAAACTCAAATAAGCCGCACAGAAACGAAATGAAGACCTCAAAATTACTGTATATCACGGCTCTGGCATCGGCCATGGCCATTGGCGCGACGGCCAAAACCGGCGAAGGCCTGAAAGTGTACATCAACCCCGGTCACGGCGGCCATGAGTCAAACGACCGCAACGTGGTGATCGAGCCCTACGAGCAGGGCGACCCCAACGGTTACTGGGAATCGAACTCCAACCTTTCGAAAGGTCTGCAGCTCCGCGACATGCTTGAAGCCAAGGGCTACAAGGTGGTGATGAGCCGCGTCACCAACACTTCGGACGACGACCTGGGCCTGAGCACCATCGTGCGCCTCAGCAACGAGAGCAACGCCAACCTTTTCTTCAGCATACACTCCAACGCAACCGGCACCTCCTCGCGCCGCAACTTCCCGCTGATGCTGTTCCGCGGATATGACGACGCCCCGGAGAACCCCGCCAGCAAGGAGCTGTGCATAGTGCTCAACAAGTACCTGCTGCAGAACCAGGCAACATACTGGACATCGACAGCCCAGAACGTGCGCGGCGACTGGACATTCTATCCCGCCTGGAACGGCGCCGGCCTGGGTGTGCTCCGCGGCAACAAAATAACGGGCATGCTGTCAGAGGGTTCGTTCCACGACTACATTCCCGAGGCATACCGTCTGATGAGCGACGACTTCTGCTGGCTCGAGGCATGGCACTTCCGCAAGGCCATCGACGAGTTCCTGGGCGTGGAAGGCGTAACCACAGGCGCCATTGCCGGACGTCTGAACGACAACCGCGTGCCCCGCCCCGGCGACTACATCACCTTCGGCGACGACAAAAAGGCCACAGTCCAGAACGCGCTGGTGGAGCTGGTAGACGCAGCCGGCAACGTGGTGGCAACCTACAAGACCCACCCCATCCATGTCAACGGCTTCTACCTGTTCAAGGACCTGAAGCCCGGCACATACAAAGTGCGCGCATCAGTGGAGACACACATGCCCGTGGAGAGCGACGAAATCGAGGTGAAGGCCGACGAGGTCAGCTACTGCAACATGCAGATGGCCCGCGTGCGCAACACTCCCCCCGCCGTTGTCAGCTACACTCCGGAATGGAAGGATGGCGACGCCGCTGTGCTCTGCAACACTCCCGTATCGTTCCACTTCAACTGGGACATGGATGCCGCCACCACCGAGAAGGCCTTCAAGATTGAGCCCGCGGCCGAAGGCACTTTCGAGTGGAGCGACCTCAACTACTGCATGACCTTCAAACCCACCAAGGCCTACGAGCGCAACACTGTCTACACCGTGACCCTGGACGCAAGCGCATGCCACGGCGGCGGCACTCCTATGGAGAAGCCTGTCAGCTTCCAGTTCAAGACCACCGACCGCAACTTCATGGAAATCCTGGGCCAGTTCCCGAAGGACAATGAAGAGGTGCACTATCAGAACGCCGTGATCGAATTCCGCTTCGACAAGCAGCCCAACACCACTCCCGTGCTCAACCAGCTGACCTGCACCGACTCGCAGGGCAACGAGGTGAAGCTGAACAAGCGCAGCATGAAGACCTCCAAGTCAGGCAGCCGCTACGGTTTCTTCAGAATCCCCCTGCTTAAGGATCTCACCGTGGGCGAGACCTACAACCTGACCCTCTCCGACCAGTTCGGCGACCGCGACGGCATCACCATCAAGGAGGCCATCAATGTGAAGTTCACAGCCGTTGACGCCGGCGCCGAGAAGACATCGATGGGCGAGGTTGACGAAATGGACAATGCCGCCAACGCTGTGTTCGACGCCGAAGGCTCGGCCAACGTGGCCAAGGCATCAGCTGCAGCAGGCAGCGACAAACTCTCGGGCGAAGGCTCCACAGCCCTGACCTATGAGTTCAGCGCCGACGAAGGCGGCGAGGCACGCTGGTCGCTGGCCGAGGCAAGTGCCACCGAAATCCAGCCCGGCGAGCGCCTGGGCGTGCACATCAACGGCGACCTCACCAACAACGAGGTATACCTGGAGCTCACTTCGGACGTTTCCACCGTATATGCCAAGGTCTGCAACATGGACTTCCTGGGCTGGCGTTACTTCGACATCAATGTTCCCGCAGAAGGCGTGTCGAGACTCACCGGCGTGAAGGTGGTTCAGACACCCTCGCAGATGAGCCACAGCGGCACAGTGATGATTGACCGCGTGTTCAAAACCAAGAGCCTCGGTGTGAACGACATCGCCGCCGATGCCGATGCCACCGTCACCGTCTACCCCAACCCCGCAAGCGAGTACCTGATCGCCAACGCCGGCAGCCTCATCGAGAGCGTTGAGCTGCTGAACATGAACGGACAGACTGTTGCCGGCACACGTGGCAACGTGCTCGAGGTCAACGGCGTGGAGAACGGCTCTTATCTCGCCAAGGTTAAGACCGCAGCCGGCTACACCGTGCACAAGGTGATAGTGAAGCACTAATAAACAAAAGACACTTAAAAACCCATACCGAAATTAGAATGAAAAAATTTGCCATACTGGCATGTGCCATGCTCGCCGCCACAAGCGGTGCGCTGGCACTGTCAGCCGACAAACCTCAGAAGATACAGGCCGCCGGCGCCGACGCACACCACCCCGTGCTGAGCCCCGACGCCTCCATGCTCCTGTACACCGGTCTTGACCACACCGGTCTCAAGGCCATGAACATGGCCAACGGCCTGGTGCGCACCATCGACACCGACGCCGCAGCCGGCTTCCAGCCCGTGTTCTCGGCCGACAGCCGCACTGTGTTCTACCGCACCGCCTCGCTGGTGGACGGACTCACCAACCGCGACCTTCGCAGCTACGACCTGGGCAACAACGTGCGCGAAACGCTCGAGCCCATGAGCCGCCGCGACCTTGACATCAACGCCAAAGCCGGCAACACCGACTACGCCGTGGCCGACTGGCGCACCATCAACGTGGTGAAAGACGGCAAGCTTCGGGCCGTCAGCCCCCTTGAGAACGCCCACTCCTATCTGTGGGCATCGCTCAGCCCCGACGGCACCAAGATGGTGTTCGTGGAGCCCTACATGGGTGTGTTCATCAGCAATGCAGACGGAACCGGCGCGCAGAAAGTGGCCGACCGTGGCGACTTCCCCGCATGGGCCGACAACAACACCGTGGTCTACGTGCTCAGCGAGGACGACGGCTATGTGGTGCTCAGCTCCGAGCTGAAAGCCTACGAGCTTGACAGCCGAAGCACCAGCACCCTCGACACCGACGGCCTGAAAGTGAGCGAATCAACCGCAGCCAACGGAACTGTGGTTTTCTCCGGAATAGAAGGCGGCCTCTACCGCATAAGTCTCACCAAATAACCTCCATACTGACAAGCCATGAACATCAAACGCATAGCAATACTCCTGTTGGGCGCCGTGCTGGCCATAGGCAGCATGGAGGCTAAGAAAATGAGCGACCTGAAAATCTACATCAATCCGGGTCACGGCGGCTACACCAGCAACGACCGTCCCATCACGCTCTATCCCTTCGCCCAGAACGACACCGCAGGCTACTGGGAGTCGAAATCCAA
>JAXJRL010000064.1:0-1672 GCA_036310635.1 Muribaculaceae bacterium
CCGGGCTGCTCATGCGGCTGCTCATCCTGCCCCATATCCCAGAAGTGCGACAGCCCGAAACGCAACAACGGCGCCAATGACAAGAAATAGTGCATCGCTAATATTGCCTATACACCACTTAATTGCTACCTTTGCAGTGGCTTTGGGACATATAACCTTATCCGCCCTGATATCTTAAGCCATCAATCTATAAGCCAATCACTTACATCTTATATCACTCATTATTTTCCCACTATGACTAAAATCGGTTCGGTTACAACCCCCGTTGGTTGCAAGGCCCTGCTCCTTGGCAGCGGCGAGTTAGGAAAAGAAGTTGCCATCGAGCTTCAGCGCCTCGGCGTAGAGGTTGTGGCCTGCGACAAATATCCCAATGCTCCTGCCATGCAGGTGGCTCACCGCAGCTATGTGTTCAACATGCTCGACGGCGACGCGCTTCGCGAGGTTATCCACACCGAAAAGCCCGACCACATCATCCCCGAGGTCGAGGCCATCGCCACTCCGGTGCTTGTTGAACTTGAGAAGGAGGGCTTCAACGTGACTCCTACTGCCAAGGCCGCCCTGCTGACCATGAACCGCGAGGGCATACGCCGCCTCGCCGCCGAAGAACTGGGTCTGCGCACTTCGCCCTATCGCTTTGCCTCTGACTATGACGAATTCCGCAAGGCCGTGGAAGAGGTGGGTATTCCCTGCGTTGTAAAGCCTGTGATGAGCTCGTCGGGCCACGGCCAGTCCACCATCAAGAAGGCTGAAGACATCGACGCTGCCTGGAAGGAAGCACAGGAAGGCGGACGAGCCGGAGCCGGCCGTGTCATCGTGGAAGGCTTTGTCAATTTCGACTACGAGATCACTCTGCTCACCGTGCGCAGCGTGGCAGGCACTCAGTTCTGCGCGCCCGTGGGCCACATCCAGGTCAACGGCGACTACCGCTACTCATGGCAGCCCCAGCCCATGTCGGCTCTGGCTCTGGAGCGCGCTCAGGCCATCGCCAAGGCTGTCACCGACGCCCTGGGCGGCTATGGCATCTTCGGCGTGGAGCTCTTCATCTGCGGCGACGATGTGATCTTCTCCGAGGTTTCGCCCCGTCCTCACGACACCGGCATGGTGACCATGATTTCGCAGGATCTCAGCGAGTTCGCTCTCCACGCACGCGCCCTGATGGGCCTGCCTGTTCCGGGTATCCGTTTCTACGGTCCCTCGGCCTCACGCGCCATTGTTGTGGAAGGCGACACCGACCGCATCGAGTTTGAGAATGTGGACAAAGCTCTTGAAGAAGAAGGCACACAGATCCGCATCTTCGGCAAGCCCGAAATCAAGGGCCACCGCCGCATGGGCGTCATCCTGGCCACCGCCGACTCTGTGGAGGAAGCTCGCGCCAAGGCCGACCGCGCCTATGACAAACTGAAAATCAACGTCCTGGAACGTTCCAAGTAATAGTATCGCTGAAACCCGCGTATGTCAAAGATGTACGAACGCATTTCGTTCATGATGCGCATCGACGACACCGCTGCCGCCCATGCCACGCTGTCGCCTGACAAGACTTACTACAGTTTTGCCACTCCCGACAGCGTGGAAGAGGGCGAGCTGGCGGCCGCCGACCCGGACTTCGACGCTTTCTGCACACGCCTGCTCAACTGCTTCAATGCCGGAGTGTCCACTCCGCAGTCCATTGACC
>JAXJRL010000065.1:0-27444 GCA_036310635.1 Muribaculaceae bacterium
GATTTGTTCAAATTACTCTTTTGAGCGAAAAACGGGACTCGAACCCGCGACCCCGACCTTGGCAAGGTCGTGCTCTACCAACTGAGCTATTTTCGCAAGTTTTCAATGTGCTGGGGAGCGTCGTTTTCCCTTTTGCGATGCAAAGGTACGCATTATTTTTGATTTGGCAAGAATTTTGACCACTTTTTTTCACATAAAATTTTCGCCTTACGCTCCCCTCGCACATTATAGCGCTATCTGTCAGCGCATTGAGCCTATTTCGCCTCGCGCTCCAAAATTTGCGCTGAAAGCGTGTCGGCGGTATGCACCAGGGCCACGAGGGGCGAGTTGGCGTTGGCTGTCCTGTAGTTTCGGTCCTGCTCTATGCTCTGCTGGGCCAGTTCCCAGGGGCCCATATGCCAGCGGATGGCTAGAATCTCGGCGTCCTCGAGGTCGAGGCCGCTGCGCAGGAGCATGATCACCGACTTCTCGCCGTGGCCCACGGGGAAATTGGAATAGTCCACCTGGTACTCGTCGAACTTCTCGAACATGCCGATTTCGTTCTTGCGTGCGCGCTGCACCTTGCGGTATATGTCGGCCTTGCAGACGTCATGGAGCAGTGTGGCGATGGCCACCGACTCCATGGGCAGCTGCGCCTCCATGTCGGGGCGCAGTTCTATTATGCTCTTGCGCAGGGCCACGGCCATGTCATAGACCTTGAGCGAGTGCTCAACGAGGCCGCCGGGGAAATTGTAGTGATTCTTGACGCTTGCGGGTTGCTCAAAGAAGCCCAGCGCCTCCAGGTCTTCGAGCACATAGTCCATGTTCTCGCGGCCGGTGTCGCGGAGTATTTTGCAGAAACGCTCCTTGTTGTCGGTTATGTTGACTGATGAGTTTGCCATGTTTTGTATGGGTAGTGTAATTGTGTTCTATATAATTGTTGTGTAATTGTGTTCTATATAATTGTTGTGTAATTGTGTTCTATATAATTAATGTGTGGTTATGGGCGGGTCAGAGCACTGGCGACAGCAGCCTGAGCACCGATTCGGCCGCTTTCTGGGCGGCGGGGCGTTTGCCCCACTGCGAGGCCATGACGCGCGTGGAGTGCTTCAGGTCGGCCATGAATATGTCGGCCATGCGACGGTTGAACTCCTGCGAGTAAACGAAGAGGTTGGCCTCGAAATTGTGTTCGAAGCTGCGGAAATCGAAGTTGGCGGAGCCCACGGAAGTGATATCGTCGTCGATGAGGAGCATCTTGGAGTGAAGCATGCCGGCGTCATAGAGATATATCTTCACGCCGGCGCGCAAACACTCGGCGATGTAGGAAAACGAGGCGAAGGTGAGCATGCGGCTGTCGCTGCGCCGCGGCATGAGCACGCGCACGTCCACACGCGCCAGGGCGGCCGTCTGCACAGCCTTGAGCAGGGCGTCGCTGGGCACAAAGTAGGGCGTCTGGATAAATATGCGCTTGCGGGCGCCGGCTATGGCACGGACGAACATGAACTCGATGTTGCTCCACTGCGAGGTGGGGCCCGAAGTGACGAGCTGTGCACCCATGGACCCTGTGCGTGTGTCGGCCACGGCATCCTCGATGAGTGGCTGACCCATGAAGTTCCAGTCCACGGCGAAGGAATACTGCAGGGCGGCTACGGCCGGGCCGGTGACGCGCAGATGGGTGTCGCGCCAGCTCTGGAAGGTCTTGCCGCCGTCCATGTAGCGGTCGGCTATGTTCATGCCGCCCACGTAGCCCACGCGGCCGTCGATGACGCAGAGCTTGCGGTGGTTGCGCCAGTTGACACGCGTGGCGAACGACGGGAAGTTTACACGGAAGAAAGGATACACCTTCACGCCGGCCTCGCTCATCTCGCGGAAGAAGCGGTTGGGGGTGCGCAGCGAGCCCACATGGTCATAAATCACTCTCACCTCCACGCCCGCGCGGGCCCTCTCCATCAGTGCGTCGGCCACGCGTCGGCCTATGCCGTCGTTGTCGAAAATGTAGTACTGTACATTAATATACTCCTTGGCCTCGGCGATGTCGGCCAGGAGCGATGCGAATTTGGCGGTGCCGTTGGTGAATATCTTGATGTCGTTGCCGGGATAATACAGCGTGCGAGCCAGCGAGCCGGACAGGGCCACCTCCTGGCGCGAAAGGTCGCTGATATCCTGCTTGGACATGTCAACAGACCGGTAACGCTCCACGCGTTTCAGACGGCGGCGGTTGCGGCGCGAAATCATGCGCTTGTTCTTGATGCTGCGCCCGAAGAACAGGTAGAGCACCACGCCTACAGCCGGCAGCAGCATGATCACCGTGACCCATGCCAGTGACTTGACAGGGTTGCGGTTCTCAGACAGTATCACCACGAGTATCAGTATCACTGTCAGCGAGTAAACCGCCATCAGCGAGTAGTAGGCCCAAGGAGCCAGAGTGATTGAAGCAACACTGTCGAACATAAGCAAGTGTTCAAATTAAACCGATATAAGCAAGTGGAGTTATCTTTTATGCGCTTTGCTCGTTTTTCCTGGCCACTTTGGCATTGTCGTTCAGTCACATAGCCCGCTATGCTCCTTCACTCCGCAGCCAAATTGACTCAAAAACAACTGCACAAATCACATAAATTTAACTCGACCATTTACTTAGCAACAAATTTAACCATTTTTTCGGAACAAGCCCCACATTCTCCCCCACAATTTCACATCCGCCAACATTTATCACCCTGGAATTTCAGAATTTTTCCGGCATAAGCACGCTTGTGGCCATGAAAGGGAGCTGGAGGGTGGATTTTTTGGTGCGAAAAAGTTGTAACTTTCTTGCACAATTGGAATTAAAGGCGTACCTTTGTGGGCATTTTATACCGCAGCAGGCTCAACACAAGTGCCGCCACCACAATTACGGCCGGCCGCCTCTCGGGCTAACACTTTATTTCACAACAAATTACAAATGTACGCAATTGTTGAAATCCAGGGACAGCAGTTCAAGGCAGAGGCCGGCAAGTTCCTGTATGTACACTATCTCGGCGATGCAGTTAAAGAAGGAGACACAGTTGAATTCGACCGCGTTCTTCTCGCAGACGCTGACGGTGACGTGAAAATCGGTGCTCCCACCGTTGACGGAGCAAAAGTTGTTTGCGAGGTGGCTACCCCCCTCGTCAAAGGAGACAAGGTGATCGTCTTCAAGAAGAAGCGTCGCAAAGGCTATCGCCGCAAGAACGGCCATCGCCAGTATTTCTCCAAAATCGTGATCAAAGAAGTAGTCGCTTAACCCTTTAAAATCCAAAACAAATGGCACATAAAAAAGGTGTAGGTAGTTCTAAGAACGGCCGTGAGTCTCAAAGCAAGCGACTCGGCGTTAAAATCTTTGGCGGCCAGTTCGCCAAGGCAGGCAACATCATCAAGCGTCAGCGTGGCACTGTTCACCACCCCGGTCTGAACGTGGGCATGGGCAAGGACCACACTCTCTATGCGCTGATTGATGGCACCGTTACTTTCACCACCGGTCGTAACGGTCGCAGCTTCATCAACATCGCCCCCGTATCTGAAGCTTAACAGCCTCTCGGACACACGAACAAACAGTAAAAAGCAACCGCAGTCAGGACTCGTCCCGGCTGCGGTTTCTTATGTTATAGGCCCGAGGCATGACCCCGGGCTGCGGAGTGTCACTCCATGCCGCGGGTGGCACGACGCATGCTTGCGGCGAACACCAGGCGGTAAACGCCGAAGAATATCAGCGACAGGCCGATCCACATCCACACGAACACGCCGCCGGCAATGGGACTCGACAGGAAGACAACAGCCATGATGATGGTGGCTATCAGCAGAAGAACCGAAAAGACGGTCCAGCCGGCCGACATGGACGCAAGCATGAACGACTCACACAGCGAGTTGATGGCGGCAACGATGATCCATATGCCCACGAAGAACATGAACGAGGCGGCGAGCACCGGTGCAGGAAGCGCAAGCAGCCAGATGCCGCAAATCAGCTCAAGGATGCCCATGGCCAGCGCCCATCCCCAGCTGAAGCCCACGCTCTTGTTGCCCAGAGCCAGACACAAATTCAGCACGCCGGCCACGCACAGGCAACCGGCGAAAATATAGGCGAACAGCTCCATCGATTCGACTGGCGAACAGAGGCACCACACGCCCAGCACTATGCTGATAATTCCGGTGACGATGGGTAGCCACAGCAGTCGGCGCAGTCCGCCCATAAGTGTAATGTTTTCTTTCATAGTAGTTTGCATTAAATAGGTTGATGTTATACAATTCGTGATGACAGCGACACTGCACGGCCCGACCGAATAGGCCGGCATGCCGATGACGCTATATTATTACCAACATACGCATGGCCCAAAAGTTCGTAAGCTTGCTGAGGCCATTTTTTACCAGCGGGCGACACTGCTTATCACCAAAATTTTACTACCTTTGTGTATGATTAATTCCGCCAGAACATACCTCGTTACCGGCGGCGCCGGATTCATCGGCGCCAACTTCGTGAAGTACCTCGTGGACACCTACGGACAGCAGGTGCGCATCGTGGTGCTCGACGCGCTCACCTATGCCGGAAACCTGAACAACATAGCCGACGAGCTCAAGCAGCCGAACGTGGAATTTGTCCACGCCGACATTCGCGACGCCGACGCTGTGGCATCGGTCTTCAGCCGCTTCAAGCCCGACATGGTGGTGAATTTCGCCGCCGAGTCGCACGTGGACCGCTCCATCACCGGACCGCGCATATTCGTAGACACCAACGTGATGGGCACGCAGACGCTCCTCGACGCCGCCCGCGCGGCATGGCGCACGTCCGACGGCGGATGGATGCCCGGCAAACGCTTCCTGCAGATATCCACCGACGAGGTGTACGGCTCGCTCCACCGCGACTACCCCACCCCACAGCCCATTGTCCTCGACGAGGACCTGAAGCGCGTGTGCGCCGACCGCACCGACACGCCCATGGCCTACGGCTCGACATTCTTCGCCGAGGACACGCCGCTGGCACCGCGCTCGCCCTACAGCGCGTCGAAGGCATCGGCCGACATGCTGGTGCTGGCCTACGGCCACACATTCGGAATGCCCGTCAACGTGACCCGCTGCTCCAACAACTACGGCCCTTACCAGTTCCCCGAGAAGCTCATTCCGCTGATGATCAACAATGTGCTGCACTCGCGCGAGCTGCCTGTGTACGGCGAGGGACTCAACGTGCGCGACTGGCTCTACGTGGCCGACCACTGCAGCGCCATCGACGCCGTGCTCACCAAGGGCACCCCCGGCGAGGTGTACAACATAGGCGGCCTCAACGAGAAGCAGAACATCGACATAGTTCACGAGATAATAGACCAGGTGGCCGATGCCACCGGCACCTCCCCGCGCACCGACCTGATTCGCCACGTTACAGACCGCGCCGGCCACGATATGCGCTACGCCATCAACCCAGAGAAGACAGCCCGCGAGCTGGGATGGTACCCGCGCACCACCTTCACCGAGGGCATAGCCCGCACCATCCGCTGGTATCTGGACCACACAGGGTGGATGGACAGCGTGACATCCGGAGCATATCGCGACTATTACGCCAAAATGTACTCAAACCGTTGAATATATGAAAGGTATAATCCTCGCCGGAGGCAGCGGCACCCGCCTGTTCCCCGCCACCAAGGGCACCAGCAAACAGTTGCTGCCTGTCTATGACAAGCCCATGGTATACTATCCGCTGTCAGTGCTCATGCTGGCCGGCATCCGTGAGGTACTCATCATCTCCACCCCCGCCGACCTGCCGTCGTTCCGCCGCCTGCTCGGCGACGGCTCGCGCATAGGCATGAGCTTCAGCTATGTGGAGCAGCCGCGCCCCGAGGGCCTGGCCCAGGCGTTCATACTCGGTGCCGACTTCATAGGCGACGACGACGTGTGTCTGGTTCTCGGCGACAACATATTCTACGGCCAGGGATTCTCGGGGATGATGCACCGCGCCGTGGCCGATGCCGCCGACGGCCTCGCCACTGTCTTCGCCTACCCCGTCACCGACCCGGAGCGCTACGGAGTGGTGACAGTCGATGCCGACGGAACGGCCCTGAACATCGTGGAGAAGCCCGAGCATCCGGAGAGCGACAAAGCCGTGGTCGGACTGTATTTCTATCCCAACGACGTGGTAAAAATAGCCGCCGGCGTGAAACCCTCGGCGCGCGGCGAGCTGGAGATAACCTCTGTGAACCAGCAGTATCTGCACGAGCGCCGACTGCGTGTGCAGTGCTTCGGCCGCGGATTCGCCTGGCTTGACACCGGCACGGTTGACTCGCTTATGGACGCGGCCAACTTTGTGCAAGCCATCCAGAAACGCCAGGGACTGAAGGTTGCCGCCATCGAGGAGGTGGCCTTCCGCCGCGGATTCATCGACCGCGAACAGCTCCATGCCCTCGCCCTCGAACTCCGTGCCAACGAATACGGCCAGTACCTTTTACGCCTCAGCAATGGAGAAATCAACTAAACCTCAGATAATCAGCCTGCCCAAGATTGCCGACCCGCGCGGCAACCTGTCAGTGGTGGAGAGCGGCAAGGAGGTGCCGTTCAGCATAGAGCGTGTGTTCTATCTGTACGATGTCCCTGCCGACAGCGAGCGCGGAGGCCATGCCCACCACCAGGCCTGGCAACTGATGATTGCCGTGGCTGGCAGCTTCGATGTGGTGCTGGACAACGGCGCCGAGCAACGCCGCTACACCCTGAACCGCCCATACCAGGGGCTGCTCATCCCGCCCGGATTCTGGCGCACGATGGACAATTTCTCCTCCGGGTCAGTGTGCATGGTAATCACCAACATACACTACTCCGAGGACGACTACATACGCGACTATGCCGAGTTCAAGCAGCTCGCAGAAGCCTCACCACGAAATTTCTGACCAATGCCCCAGTTCCGCTACCCATTCCAAAGGCTCAAGGACGTCAACGCGCCCTTCCGCGACGAGCTAGCCGAGGCCATGCTGCGCGTGGTGGACAGCGGATACTATGTGGGTGGGCCTGAGCTGGAACGATTCGAGACCATGCTTGCCGGGCTTTGCGAAGCCCCATACGCCGTTGGCGTCACCAACGGTCTCGATGCCTTGCGCCTGAGCCTGCGCGCATACAAGGAGCTGGGCCGTCTGCGCGACGGCGACACCGTGATGGTGCCCGCCAACACCTATGTCGCCACCGTGCTCGCCATAACCGACAACAGGCTGCGCCCCGTGCTGGTGGAGCCTTCGGCCATCACGCTCAACATGGACACCGGCCGCCTTGAGGAATACTTCACCCCCGATGTGCGCGCCATTATGCCAGTGCATCTTTACGGACGCACATGCTGGGACGACAGCCTCGCCGACTTTGCACGCCGCCACAACCTGCTTGTCATCGAGGACAATGCCCAGGCCATAGGAGCCAAAGCAGAGTGCGACAGCCTGTTCGGTTCGCGCCACACCGGAGCCCTCGGCCATGCCGGAGCGTTCAGCTTCTATCCCACCAAGAACATCGGCGCACTGGGCGATGCGGGAGCAGTGGTGACACACGATGCGGAGCTTGCCGAAGCTGTACGCGCCCTGCGCAACTACGGGTCGCTCTCGCAGTACCACAATATATACAAAGGACTGAACTGCCGCCTCGACCCCGTCAAGGCCGCCCAGCTGGCCGTTAAGCTGCCGCACACCGACTCGGAGAACGCTCTGCGTCGCGAACGTGCACGTATTTACAACTCGCTGATAACCAATCCGCTGGTGACCAAGCCCGAATTTCTGTCCGACAGCCGCCACGTCTGGCACCAGTATGTGGTGCGTGTGGACGACCGCGAGGCCTTCCGCAACTATCTGAGCGACAATGGCGTTGAGACCGCCGTACACTATGCCGTGCCTCCCCACCGCCAGCCGTGCTACAGCGAGTATGCATCGCTCAACCTGCCCGTAACCGACGAGATAGCGCGCACTGTGGTGTCACTGCCCGTGACGCGCACCACCAGCACGGACGATGCGCGCCAGATAGCCGAGATCATCAACGCCTACAAGGGCTGATAAGCGGGAACCCCTCACGTTTAACACTCTTACGCACCGCTGGGAAACACAGTTTCCCATGCAGGGCCTTAAATTTGCGGTATAATTCAAGGAATTAGCATTTCGTGCCTAATTCCTTCCTAAAATCAGAAAGGAATACCGCAATGTCACAAATCTCTGCCTCCGACCAGCTCTTCGCCACCCTCAGCCTGCGTGGCGACATCGTTGCCCGTATTCACACATCCGGCATCGACTCAGTTGACTCACTCGTAAGAATGCTTCGCGCCTGCGCCCCGGGTGTTAGCGGCATGACCAAGCTGTCAGTGCGCAATTCCACCCAGGGATGGTCGGCTCAGCGCGCCATCTTCATCCGATAACGCGCTCAGCCGGCTCACTTCATGACGGTGGTGACAGTTCGAGGTCGCTCCACAGTCTGCGTGTACACTCGTCCATCGGCGTCAGTCACCTTCACGGTGACCGGTGTCTTGGCCTTGCGGGCCTTGGCCATGAACATGTTGGGCGACATCGATGCCTTGGTGGGCTTGATGCCCTTGCTGATCTGGGGCTTCTGGCACGACTCTATGAAAAACGGATCCTGACTCCTCATGCGCTCCACCTTCAGTGGGCGTTCCTTCTCCATTACCTCTATCTTCCAGCCGGGTGCCCATCCCCATACATTGATGAGGATGCCGTTCTTCTCCTTGTCTGCCAGGGTGTTCATATCATAGACGCGGAACTGATAGTCAGCCTCGTGCTCAGTGCCCTTGTACTGGCCACGGAGCTTGCCGCCGTTGTTGGTCCAGATGGCGTAGCCCGACGGAGTGCCGTCCACGCACACACTGTTGTTGCCGAAATCGGGCTGGTCGGTACGCCACCATGTGCCGCACACGGCGCCATAGTTGTTCTCGCGAATGTTTCCGGCTTCGTTAGCCATGGCATAGCTGCGGTGGGTATGGCCAGTCAGCACTTTCACCGTGTGGAAGCGCTCCAGCTCAGCCACAAGGTCGGCGCCGTTGTCCATGGCGTACTTGCCGTTGTCGCGGAAGAGCGGCGCGTGCATGGCCACAATCACCGGCACGGTGTCGGGCACGAGAGCCAGATCCTTTCTGAGCCACGCAAGCTGCTCGTCGGTGAGATGGTTCTTGTAGTTTCGCTTGCCGTTCTGAGCCTCGGTGGCGCCTTCGTTGAGATAATATATGTCGTCAAGCGCCACGATGTGCACGCCGCCGCGGTTGAAGGCGTAGTAGTTAGGGCCCATGATGCGTCGCCAGGTGTCGGAGGCATGTTCGTCGCCGAGCACACGGGGGTTGTGGTCATGGTTGCCTATCACGTTGTAGACCATGCAGTCAATGGCTTCCTGGTCGGCCGCAGCCTCAGGCAGGGCGTAACCGGTGCGATGCCAGTAGTTGTCCCAGCTTTCGTCGCCGAGTGTCAGCGCCACCGGCTCCATCCCCAGCCGACGCAGGCTGTCGATGGTGGCATTGACCGCAGGCACGGTTTTGGCATGGAACACGCTGACGTCGTTGGTGATGCGTCCCATCTGAATGTCGGCAAGAGTGATGACTGCCAGGCGGCTGTCGGGGGTGCGTTTCAGTTTGAAATCGGCACGTTCGTCCTTGTCCGCAGGCGCGGTGAGCAGCTGCCAGAACTTGGGGCGGTTCACGTAGGACTGCGCGGGCTCATAGCCGTCGGGCGTCACCATGAACACATATCCGCAGGACTTGTCGGTGTCCAGGCTGTAGTTGCCCCCATCGTCGGTAAGCGTAATTCCCTTACCGTCAGACACTGCCACACGCGCTACACCGCGGCCGTCAGAGTCTACCACCTTTCCGCTGACCACAGCGGCTCCTGCACACTGCACGGCGCCTACAAGCGCCAGTGCCAACAATACCGATTTCTTCATAAGATTCATAAGGCTAATTTTTATGTCACAAAATTACCCAATATTCGTGACACGAGAGCCAATTGGGCCGTTAAGTTGTCGTTAACTTATTATTAAATTTTCATTAAACCGATTGCGAGTCCCGGGGGGATGAAACATTTTTATCAACACTTGCCGACCCATTCGCCTTCACAGGTGTTGTGATAGTAAACGCCTCGTTCATCATGGGTCAAGATCTTCTTCTCGTAATAATAGGAATGGTCATCATAATCGGCGGTGCCGACTATGTGACCAGCGGCGCTGAGTCAATAGCTCGGCGCTTCAATGTGTCGCCCACGGTGATAGGCCTCACCATTGTGGCATTCGGCTCCTCGATGCCCGACTTCGTGGTGGGACTCACCTCCACGCTGCGCGGGCACTCGGGCCTTGCCATCGGCGATGTGATCGGCGCCAACAGTTTCGACCTGCTGCTGGCAGTGGGCATTCTGGCGCTGATACGGCCCATGTACATAGGCCGGACCATGGCCACGGGCAACATGCTCCTGCTTGCCATCTCAGGCGTAGTGCTGTTCATCTGCGGCGATGACACTCTTTTCGACAACGCACCCACCAATATGATCGACCGCTCGGACGGCCTTGTCTTCCTTGCGTTCTTCGCCCTGTTCTGCTCACTGACCATGGCCATCAGCCACAACGGTTCGCAGGTCACCACCGACCCGCGCAAGGCTCCGCTCGAAGACGACCTGGCCAGCGATGCGCGCAACTTAGTCACCTACAAGCTCCAGTCGTTTGCCATGAAGCACGTGCGGCAGACCGTCAAAGGCACCATAATCCTGCCCAAACCGCCAAGTCTGACCGTGCCGTTTTTCTACATAGTGGGAGGTATCGCGGCATTGGCTGTGGGCGGCAACTGGCTGGTTGACGGAGCCTCGGGGATTGCCGTGAAGGCCGGCATGAGCGAGGCGCTCGTGGGCATCACCATCGTGGCGCTCGGCAGCTCGCTGCCCGACCTCACATCGTCGGTCGTGGCTGCGCTCAAAAACGACCCCGGCCTGGCCTTCGGCAACATTGTCGGCGCCTCCATCTTCAATGTGTTCTTCATGCTCGGCTTCTGCGGCACAGTTAAGCCCGTTGACGCCAGCGGCGTGACCACCATCGATTTCATCACCGTGGCCGGCGCAGGCATTCTGGTCTATGCCATGGTGATGTTCAGCCGCAAGCGCAAAATAAGCCGCACAGAGGGCGCCATCCTGGCATCGCTCTATGTGGCCTATATTGTCTATCGCGTAGTGACTATCGCCTGACGGGGATCAGTCCTTGAGCAGTTTTTTCAGCAGCGGATACATGTTCTTGGCGAACTCGGTGAATCCGAGGTCGGTGAAGTGGTAGTTGTCCACGGTGCCCTCCACGCAGTCGCCCAGAATGTCCTTGGCCTCGAAGTAATAGAGGTTCTTGTCGCCGGCCTTCACCAGCTTGTCATACTCGGCGCGGAGGGTGCGGTTCTTCTCGGTGATAGTCTCCAGGGTCTCCATATTGAAGCGCATCAGCGGGAATATGGGGCTCTCCACGAACACAATGGGCACTGTTGGCATCTTGGATCGGATGGTCTTAACGAACGGGGCCATGCGCTCGGCTATGTCGCTGCTCTTCACGTTGGGCAGCGGGTCGAGCACCACCACGCCGGCGTCGGAGTCGGCGATCAGCCGTGCTATGTCCTGATCAAGACGCGCATTGCCGCTGAAACCCAGGTTCATCACCTCGCGGTCGAGCATACGGCCCAGGATGGACGTGTGCACCATTCCCGGACGGCTTGCGCAGCCGCCCTGGAGTATCGACGTGCCGTACATCACCAGGGGCTTGCCGCGGCGGGGCGAGTCGACCATCGGCATCACCACGCGCGCAGCCGAGTCAACACCTATATATATTGAGTCAACGCCGTCGTACAGGGGCAGATAGAGCATATACTCGCGCATTTCGGGCTTCATATCGGTGATCACCATGGTGGTGGTGTTGTGGTTGTAGAACGAGGGACGCGCCGAGCTCACCGTGGTCCAGCTTCCGTCCTTCTGACGGGTGTACAGGTCCAGGCCGCGAATGCCGGCGGCGGTCATATGGTTCATGTTGAAGCGCTTGGTAGCCTTCCACTTGGCGCCGATGGCCTGGGCGTCGGTGGCAAAGCGTATATACATGCCGGCAGTGTTGGTGCCCAGGTCGGCGAGGTCGGCACGCACGGTGTCGCGCAGGGCTTTGGGCAGGCGGGCATAGCGCACGCTGTCGGCGGGATCGTGCACCAGGGTGCCGTGCACGGGATATTTGTCCATGGGAGTCCACACCAGGTCGGCGGTTTTTATGGCTGAGGCTGTAACACAACTGATTACGGCCGCTGCTAACAGGCTAAGTCTTTTCATATCAGGCAGAATTAAGGTTGATTCATATTCGGTGCAAAATTACGCAAAATCCCACATTTTTACTATATTTGCATCTATGAAAAACATATCCGCACCCCTTGACAGCGAAACCGACGCCCCCATCGAGCGCCATCCGTGGCCTCCTTTCATTCCCGAATGCGCCAAAGTACTCATTATGGGCACATTCCCGCCCGGCAACCACCGCTGGAGCATGGACTTCTACTATCCCAACCGCACCAACGACTTCTGGTACATGATGGGCCTCATTTTCATGGGCGACCGCAACGCGCTGGTCGACACCGCCACACGCACGTTCCGCCTCGACGCCATCAAGCAGCTGCTGACCGACCGACACATCGCCCTCAACGACACCGGCCGTGCCGTGAGGCGCCTGCGCGGCAACGCCTCGGACAAGTATCTCGAGATTGTTGAGCCGGTGCCACTCCATGACCTCCTCGCCGACATGCCCGAGTGCCATGCCGTAGCCACCACAGGCGAGAAAGCCGCATCGGTCGTGGCCACGCTCACCGACACCGCCATCCCCAAACTGGGCCAGATGGTGACCGACGCCGCCGGCCTGGAAATATGGCGCATGCCTTCCACCAGCCGCGCCTATCCGCTACCCCTTGCCCGGAAAGCCGACCACTACGCCCGCCTCTTCCGCCACCTCCACCTGCTGTAAACCCTGATGTTACTGATGTGAAGGCTTGAGGGTCATCCTGTCCGGGTGGCCTTTCTTTGTGGCTCTAAACCATTGGGGGCGGCTGCCACGGAGGGTTGGAAACGTGGGGAGGAAAATTGCTGAAATTTTTCCGTAATTTTTGGGTTGTTTTCTTGCATAGCACGTGTGAAGTTCGTAACTTCGCAAATCCAAAATTCGAACTTTTAAACCAACTTTAAATCTACTTCTCAGCCGCTCCGACTCCTGCCGGGCGGCATCATCCTTAACCCAATTCTAATCCTGTTCGTAATGCTCACTGTCATTATCATTCTCTTTGTAATCGGCTACCTGATCATAGCCCTCGAGCACCCGCTGAAGGTGGACAAAACCGCCACAGCCTTGGTTCTCGGCATGCTCATGTGGGTGCTCTACGCCATCGGCGCCGAACACATTGTGCCTGTTGTGTCCGGTGCCAAGTTTCAAGACTAT
This sequence comes from Muribaculaceae bacterium, assembly GCA_036310635.1. Classification (GTDB taxonomy): domain Bacteria; phylum Bacteroidota; class Bacteroidia; order Bacteroidales; family Muribaculaceae; genus CAG-873. Next base: position 13,414 of record JAXJRL010000065.1, read on the forward strand.
CTCTCTGAAAACCCATCGCTTTTGGGACAGGGCACGGCCGATGCCGCCCTGCAGTATATAATTAATGTGGACATAGTGGAGCATCTGGGCGACATTGCCCAGACGGTGCTTTTCCTGCTCGGCGCCATGACCATTGTGGAGCTGATTGACGTCCACGAGGGCTTCAGCGTGATTACCAACTGCATCAACACCCGCAACAAGCGCAAGCTGCTCTGGGTGATGGTGTGGCTCACATTCTTCCTTTCGGCCGTTCTCGACAACCTCACCACCACCATCGTGATGCTCACCCTGCTGCGCAAGTTTGTGCCTCACAAGGCAGAGCGCTGGGTGTACGCGGGCATGATAGTGATAGCCGCCAACTCGGGCGGCGCATGGTCGCCGATCGGTGACGTTACCACCATCATGATCTGGGCCAAGGGCAATGTGACGGTAACCGCCCTGATCAAATTCGTGCTGCTGCCGTCTATCGTGTCGGTTCTGATACCCGCCATGGTGATCTCGCGCAAGCTCAAGGGTCAGCTGCCCCCTCCCACCCGCACTCCGGAGGTGCGCGGCGACATCACTCCGCGCGAGCGCAAGGTGATTTTCTACCTGGGCGTGGGCGGTCTGCTGTTTGTGCCCATCTTCAAGAGCATCACCCATCTGCCGCCGTTCCTGGGCATCCTGCTGGTGCTCGGCGCCCTCTGGGTGTTCACCGAGTGCTTCTACAACGGCAAGATGCTGACACATGCCAAGGAATACCGCATCCCGCAGGTTATCTCGCGTGTTGACATGCCCTCCATCCTCTTCTTCCTGGGCATCCTGATGGCGGTGGCCGTGCTCCAGGCAACAGGCATACTGTCAACCCTGGCCACTTTCCTCGACAGCCATCTGCAGAACGTTTACTTTATCGGCTCGCTCCTTGGCGCGCTCTCGGCCATTGTGGACAATGTACCCATGGTTGCGGCTGCGATGGGCATGTATCCCGTTGCCGACCCCGCAGCCACCGGCTATGCGGCCAACTTTGTGGTCGACGGCCACTTCTGGGGTCTCCTCAGCTACTGCGCCGGCGTGGGCGGCTCCATGCTCATCATCGGCTCGGCCGCCGGCGTGATCACCATGGGCATCGAAAAGATAAACTTCGGCTGGTACCTGAAGCGATTCTCGGGACTCGCCGCACTCGGCTACGTGGCCGGCATAGTGGTCTACGTCTTCGAGCACTGGCTCTTCGGCTAAGCAATCCTCTATAATACAATTCGGCGCGACCAAACTCCATCGTGGAGTGGTCGCGCCGAATTTTTTATTGGAGGAACGGCTCCTACAGCTTGAGTTCCGACAGAGGCACTGCCGCCGTGTCCTTGGCCGAGAGCAGAAGCTCGCAACCTGGATCGGGCCACTCTATGCCCACGTCGGGATCGTCCCAGCGAAGCGAGGCCTCGGACTGTGGAGCATATACATTGTCTACCTTGTACTGGAACTGGGCCTCGTCGCTCATCACCAGGAAGCCATGGGCGAATCCGCGGGGAACGAACATCTGGCGGCAGTTGGCGGCGCTGAGCAGCTCTCCGTGCCACCGGCCATAGGTCTTGGATCCGGGACGGAGATCCACAACCACGTCGTAAACCTCGCCGCGGCTAACACGCACCAGCTTGGCCTGCGCCCATTCGCCCTTCTGCAGATGCATGCCGCGAAGCACGCCTCGGCGCGACACCGACTCGTTGTCCTGCACAAACGTCACCGCGCCAACATGTGCGGCAAACTCGTCGGCACGGAAGGCCTCCATGAAATAGCCGCGTTCATCGCCGTGGCGCACGGGTTCTATGACCCACAGTCCCTCAATCGGGGTTTCTATGAATTTCATATTTTATGTGTGTTACGTTGTTTCTTTGCCGCAAAATTAATAATTTTGTATGTTATACGAAACACCCTCTCAAGCATGAACGTAATTCTATACGACTCTGAAAACGCACGCGGCAACCTGTTGCCCATATCATACACACGTCCCGTGGCCGGCATTCGCCTTGGCATAGACACCATTGCCGACAAATGGCGCGCAGCACTGCCTTGCGCCGACTATTCTTTCATGACCGACCACTATCTGTCGGCCAAATACCCCTGCGGCCCCATCGCCGACGACACCCTCATCATAGCCGGCAACCTCGTACCGGACGAGCGCCTGGTGGCTTCCATTCAGGCACTTGAGCCCGGCGACTCGCTCTATCTCGGCGACCGCATGCTGGCTCGTCGCGGCACCGAGGAGCTGCGTCCCAAAATTTACATAGGCGATGTAACCTCCGTTGACCATCTCTGGGACATCTTCATGCTCAATGACATGGCCATCCGAGCTGACTTCAGCCGTCTGACAGCAGGGCTGACCTCGCGGAAGCCGTCGCCGACAGTGACGGTGATAGGCGACGAGTCGCAACTCTTCATTCACCCCGACGCCGCCGATGTGGAGGGCTGTGTGATCAATGTGAAGACCGGACCCGTTTACATCGGACCCGGAGCCGAGGTGATGGAAGGCGCTTGCCTGCGCGGCCCGATAGCCGTTTGCGAGCACGCCGTGGTGAAGATGGGCGCCAAAATCTACGGCGCCACAACCGTAGGTCCCTACTGCAAGGTGGGCGGCGAGCTTGCCAACGTGGTGATGATGGCTTACTCGAACAAGGCCCATGACGGATTCCTGGGCAATGCCGTGATTGGCGAATGGTGCAACATAGGCGGCGGATGCGTGGCTTCGAACCTCAAGAACGACTACACCGAAATCAAGCTCTGGAACTATCCCGCGCACCGCTTTCTCAAGACAGGCCTGCAGTTCTGCGGTCTGATAATGGGCGACCACTCCAAGGCCGGCGTAAACACCATGCTCAACACCGCGACTGTGCTCGGAGTGGGTGTGAACATCCACGGCAGCGGCTTTCCGCGCCCGTTCCTGGCATCGTTCTCGGAGGGCTCGACAGCCGGATTCTCCGATGTGCCCATGAACAAGTTCTTCGACACCGCGCGCAAGATGATGGCACGCCGAGGAGTGGAACTCACCGACACCGACATCGAGATTCTGAACCACATCCGCGTTCTTGCCGAACAATACAGATAACCCCCCATCTTACGCCATGCAGCATCTCACCATATATCCCACATCAATCGACGAGCGCAGCATCGACACCGCGGTGCGCACCCTGCAACGCGGCGAGGTGATCATATATCCCACTGACACGCTCTATGCGCTGGGGTGCGACGCCCTGAACCAGCGCGCCATCGAAAGACTGTGCCGCATCAAGGGCATCAACCCCGACAAAAACCTGCTCTCGGTGGTATGCGCCGACATAAGCCAGGCGGCTGACTATGCCCGCATCGACAACCGCGCATTCGCCATCATAAAGCACTATCTGCCAGGGCCGTTCACATTCATCCTCCCGGCGTCGACCAAACTGCCCAAGGTGTTCAAAGGGCGCAAGACAGTGGGCATCCGCGTTCCCGGATGCACCATCGCCCGAGCCATCGCGTCGGCACTCGGCAACCCGATTCTGACATCCTCAGCCACCACGCCCGACCCTGACGACATAGTGTCGCCCGAGGCAGTTGCCATGGCCTACAAAGCCGATGCCACGCTGCTGGTGGACGGTGGCGAAGGCGGCATGGAACCTTCAACCATTGTTGACCTCACCGACCCCGACAGCCCCGAAGTGATACGCCAGGGCGCCGGTATCTTTGAAGAATGACAACAGCCGGAACAGACATATTCCGCAGCATCACGGCCGACGAGTACGCACAGCTCGCCGCCAGTCCGGCCACTGTGTTCGACTCGGCGGCATTCATCGCGCTGAATGCGTCTAAAGTAAGCCGGGTCAGCTACTTTGCGGGGCACGGTCTGTGCATTGCGGCTGGTCTCGGCGATGACGGGCTGTGGCGCGCACCGTTCTCGGCACCATTCTCCATGCCCACAGCTACCGGCGTGTGCAGCCCTGATTTCAAGGCATTTGCCCGAGATCTACATGCCGCCGTCGAAGGCCGCATCCGCCTCATCCTCCCCCCTCCCATACACCGCCATGTGGGCCTCTGGACCGAGGCGCTGCGCACACTGCCGCTGGCATGCATCACAGACTTCTCCTATCACTACCCCCTCAGCCAGGCCGTTGACTACATGGCTCATCTAAGACCGAGCCAACGTCGCTATCTCCGGAAATCAATGCAAGTTCCGTATACCTTTGACAGCAGGACAAGCCTCGAAGAAGCGTATAACTTCATCGCTGTACAACACAACAAGCTTAACTATCACATGGCCATGAGCCTGAAACAGGTATTAGACACAGCTCAAATCATTGATGTCGATGTTCTTTCGCTGCGTCTGGAGGGGTGCCTCATGGCGGCAGGTTATTTTTTCCATGTGAATGACGGAATAGTGCAGATGATCAACTGGGACGACAATGTAGAGTATCGCCATCTGCGCCCTATGCCTTCATTCGTTCGTCATGTAATGGAGCATTACGCCTCAAAGAACAACGTCAAGATTCTTGACCTGGGTCCCGCATCCACGGATGGCGTAAAAAATGACGGTCTGGTCCGTTTCAAGCTCTCAATCGGCGCCGTGGAGACCGAAAAGTTGACATTTCTGCCGCATGACTGCGTGCCCGATACCGCTCATCCGCAAAAAAATGCGTAAATTTGACCCCATGTTATTTTCCGTCCGCATAAAACGCTTATTCTCGGCGTTTCTGGCTGCCGCCGCAGCGCTGTCTGCCACGGCATCAGACACCGATTCGCTCTTCTATTCCGCCACAGCCATAGGAGGCGGCGCCTCGCGCGAGTTCAACCCCTATATGCTCGGTTCATGGAACTATGGCCGCACCGTAGCCGCCAACAACGCCCTGCTCGACCTGAGCGTGATCAAGCCCCTCGACCTCGGGCGCCGCTTCTCATGGAGCGCCGGTGTGGAGGCATTGGGCGGTTACGCATCAAAGGCCGACTACCGCATATGGGATGCAGATGCCAAGGCCTACACCGTCAGCCGCCAGGGACCGCCTGCAGCCTGGCTGCAGCAGCTCTACGCCTCGGTCAAATTCCGCGGCGTGTTCCTGACCGCCGGTCTCAAAGAAGAGCACTCGCCGCTGGTGGACGAACGGCTTTCGTCGGGCGACCTGGTGCACAGCAACAATGCCCGTCCGGTGGCACAGGTGCGCGTGGGATTCGTTGATTTCCAGAACATTCCGTTCACTCGCGGATGGGCCCAGATCGAGGGCGTGCTCGCCTACGGACGCATGTGTCAGGGCAAATACCTCGAGAACCGCTTCAACCGCTATAACGGCATTATCAACACCGGCTCGCTCTACACCTACAAGCGTATTTATTTCCGCTCCAAACCCACCGAGCCGCTGGTGGTGACCATCGGCATGCAGTCTGGCGGTTTGTTCGGGGGCACCACGTCAACCTATGCTTATGGAGTCAAGACCCAGGAAATCAAATACTCGCGCGGCATCAAGGCTTTCTGGAACATGCTCTTCCCCACCAACGGCAACGACGGCACCTACTACGAGGGCAGCTCGCTCGGCTCGTGGGACTTCCGCGCCAGCTACCGTTTCCGCGGCGGCCACACGCTCACGGGCTACTTCCAGTGGCTCTGGGAAGACGGTTCGTCAATGGCCAAACGCAACAAGTCGGACGGTCTGTGGGGCATCCGCTACACCCGTGAGGACGGCCGCCGCCATCTGCTTGAAGGCGCCGTGGCCGAATACATCGACTTCCGCGACCAGAGCGGCCCCTTGCACTATGCCCCAGGCGATTGGAACGCCGACATTCCCACCGAGGCCACAGGCGGCGACAACTACTACAACAACGACACCCAGAACTCCTGGGCGCACTTCGGCATGTCGATGGGCACTCCGTTCGTGCTCTCGCCGGTATACAACCTTGACGGCTCGCTCCAGTTCAAGCACACACGCTCGCGCGGTTTCCATGCCGCAGCCTGCGGCTCCCTGTCGCAGACCGTTGGCTGGAAGGCTGCTGTGAGCTATGCCGTGGCCTGGGGCGAAGGCCGTTTCCACTATCCCCATCCGCTGCACAACACCTCGGCGATGTTCAAGGCCGACTACCGCGCCGACGCCCTGCTCCGCGGTCTTTCGGCAAGCGCGGCCCTGGCATTCGACGCCGGATCGCTCCGCGGCAACAACTGGGGCGCATTGTTCACCATCACCTACAGCGGCTCGCTCGTCTTCTAAACACTTATGGCAATGAAACTTATCCGCAACATACAGTTACTCTTCGCCGTCTTCGTCATGACGGCGGTGCTGGGCTCGTGCACCGACAACAACGGCGACATCGGCCCCTACTACGGCGTGTGGGTCCTGGACCGCGTCACCATCGACGGCACCGACGCCACATCCTGGCACGACGACGAAAACTGGACAGTCTGGGAGTTCCAGAACAACATCATATTCATAGAACAGGACTGGCCCAACGGCAACTATGACCGCCGCGTGGGCACATGGTCGGCAACCGACACGCAGCTGGTGCTCGACTTCAACCACACCAATCCTGACTATGACCCGGGGACGGGCCCGTTTGCCGCCCCGGAATGGATCTACATGGAACCCGGCACCAACACGCTCCAGATAGTCCGTCTCACCAACCGCCAGATGGAGCTGAGCCACACACTCACCGACGGCCGCAAGGTGGTATACTACCTGCGACACACCTACTGAAAACCCTGCAAGGCGCAGACACAGTGCGCCATACAAGCATAAGACACTCATCATGATTATGGAAAATAAACATGTTCTCGTCACCGGCGCCGACGGTTTTATCGGCTCACACCTCGTGGAACGTCTCCTGGCCGAGGGTTGCCATGTGCGCGCCCTGGCTCAATATAACTCGTTCAACAACTGGGGATGGCTCGAAGACATTCCTGCCAACGACCGCCTGGAGGTAGTGACCGGCGATGTGCGCGACCCGGACTTCTGCCGCCACATCACCCGCGACATCGACACCGTGTTCCATCTCGCCGCCCTCATCGCCATACCATACAGCTATGTGGCGCCCGACAGCTATGTGGACACCAACATAAAGGGCACCCTGAACATGTGCCAGGCCGCCCGCGACGCCCATGTGCGACGCATCATCGTGACCTCCACCAGCGAGGTCTACGGCACAGCCCGCCAGGTGCCCATCCCCGAGAGCCATCCGCGTCAGCCCCAGAGCCCCTACTCCGCCACCAAAATCGGCGCCGACGCCATCGCCCTCAGCTTCTTCAACGCATTCAACCTGCCGGTGGTGATAGCCCGGCCATTCAACACATACGGCCCGCGCCAGAGCGCCCGCGCCATCATCCCCACCATCATCTCGCAGATAGCATCGGGCGCCGAGGTCATCAAGGTTGGCGACCTGTCGCCCACACGCGACTTCAACTTCGTGGCCGACACCGCCGCCGGATTCGTGGCGCTGGCCAAAGCCCCGGACGCCGAAGTGCTCGGTCGCGACATCAACATCTGCACCGGCACAGAAGTGTCCATGCTTCAGACACTTCAGACCATCGCCCGACTGATGGACAGCCCCGTGCGCTTCGAGGTCGACCCCCAGCGCCTGCGCCCGTCCAAGAGCGAGGTGTTCCGTCTCTGCGGCGACAACTCGCTGATAGAGAGCATCACACCCTGGCGTCCGCAGTACACACTTGAGCAGGGTCTGAAAGCCACAATAGACTGGTTCACAAAGCCGCAGAACCTGGCCAAGTACAAACCCAACATCTACAATCAGTAAAAATGAACGCTGATTCAGTCAACATACTGATGCTCGGAGGCGCCAAGCGCGTGTCCATGGCCCGCAAGTTCAGGCATGCCGCCCAAAGCATGGGACTGAACTGCCGCATATACAGCTATGAGATGGACCTGGACGTGCCCATTGCCTGCGAGGCCACGGTGATACGCGGCCTGCGCTGGTCGGACGCCGATGTCTACGACCACATAGCGAGCGTGTGCGGCCACTTCGGCATCAATGTCGTCATTCCATTCGTGGACGGAGCCGTGGCTGTGGCCTCGGAGTTTGCCCGCCGCTATCCCGGAGTGGCCTTCGCGCCGTCGTGCGCGCCTCACCTGGCCGAGATGATGTTCGACAAAGTGCGCTCCAACGAGGCCTTTATCGCCAACGGACTGCCGGTGCCCGCCACCTGCTATCCGGGCAAGTCCACCCCCTCGTTCCCACTCATAGCCAAGCCCCGTCACGGCTCGGCATCAAAAGGCATTGTCCGCCTTGACTTCCCGCAGGAGCTCGAGGCCATGATGCCCGTGGCCGACGACTATCTGTTCCAGGAGTTTATCACCAACCGCCGCGAGTACACGGTTGACTGTTATGTGGGCATGGAAACCGGCGACGTCCTCGCCGCCATTCCGCGCGTGCGCGATGCCGTGATTGGCGGCGAAGTGTCGCGCACCACCGTGGTGCATGACCCTCGCATCTCGGAGCTCGTGGAGAAAACCCTGAAAACCATGAATCTGCGTGGCGCCGTCACCGTTCAGCTCATCGAGGACCTTGACACCGACCGACTCATGCTCATGGAGATCAACCCCCGCCTGGGCGGAGGTGCCGTGGCCGCCGTACATGCCGGAGCCGACCTTCCGGCCATGATTCTGGCCGAGGCCCTGGGAGGCCAGCCCGAGCCCTGCACCGCATGGAAAAACATAGTAGTAGCACGCTACCTCGACGAGGTGGTCTTTGACAACTGATCCGAATTATGTCATCAACCAACCATACCATAATCATTGCCGAAGCCGGCGTGAACCATAACGGCAACCTGGAGCTGGCACAGCGCATGGTGCGCGTGGCCCGCGAGTGCGGTGCCGACTATGTAAAGTTCCAGACGGCGGTTCCCGAGCTGGTAATCAGCACAGTGGCTCCCAAGGCCGAATATCAGAAAGAGACAACCGGCTCCGAGCAGTCGCAGCTGGAAATGTGCCGCGCCATCCACCTTCCGCTCAGCGACTACGCCGGTCTGGCCGAGCTCTGCCGCCAGGAGGGCATCGGTTTCGTGTCCACGCCTTTCGACCTGGTGTCCATTGACTGCCTCGCGCCGCTGGGCATGGACTTCTGGAAGATTCCGTCGGGCGAAATCACCAACCTGCCGTATCTGCGCAAGATTGGCGCACGCGGCGAGCGAGTGGTGATGTCGACCGGCATGGCCACCCTCCCCGAGGTGGAAGCCGCCGTGCAGGTGCTGGAGAAGGCAGGCACACCGCGCTCGCACATCACCCTGCTGCACTGCACCACACAGTATCCCACGCCCTACTCTGCCGTGAACCTCCGCGCCATGAAGTCCCTTGAATCAGTGGGTTGCGCGGCGGTGGGCTATTCCGACCACACCCTCGGCATAGAGGTGAGCGTGGCGGCCGTGGCCATGGGTGCACGCGTCATCGAGAAGCACTTCACACTTGACCGCAACATGCCCGGTCCCGACCACCGCGCCTCGCTCGACCCCCAGGGCCTCAAGGACCTGGTGTCGGCCATCCGCCACATCGAGGCCGCCATGGGCGACGGCCGCAAAGAGGTGGCCGAGGCCGAACGCCCCAACATCGAGGTTGCCCGCAAGAGCATAGTGGCCGCACGTCCGATAGCCCGCGGCGAGATTCTCACCGAAGAGAACATCACCGTGAAACGCCCCGGCAACGGCATCTCGCCCATGCTCTGGGACCAGGTGATAGGCACACCCGCGGCCGACGACTTCGCCGCCGACGCCCTCATCACACTATAACACGCAGACCCCTGCGCATAAACCGTCATCACCAACCGCATCCCGCCAGCAAGTTCCTCGGGGGGATGCGGTTGGCTTTTTTGCCGGTAAATTTGGGCCCCGGGAAAGCTTATGATGAAAGGGTTTATACGCTACCAGAGGACGTTCCGCGCTGCCTTTTTAAGCAATGGTGACCAAAATTTAGTATTTTTTGCTATCGCGGCCATATTTTTCTCCATTTTTACCACATTAATATCCACGGATTTTTGTAAATTTGCGATATTGAAGTGGATATACACTGTCCACCGAAGTTTTTTGCTCCCTGAATACCATCATTAACACCGCAATGAAAAAAACTGCAATCCTTTCAATTGCCTTGGCTGCTGCTGTTTCTGCCGCAGCTCAAAATCCCGTCTGGCTTGAAGCCGACTCAGCCGGCGCCATCAAGAGCCGCACCCTGCACGATTTCAGCCTCACCTTCGAACAGGCGCGCCAGGAAATCAACAAGCGCTACAACGCCAACTTCGATTCCGCAAAAATACGCGACTTCGCCAACAAGAAGTACATCGAGACACAGGTCATCGACGGTGTGGAGCGTGTGCACCGCAAAAGCCCCGGCAACCTGAAGCTCCTCAATCCGGAGATGAATGGCGGATGGAAGTACCGCGGCGCTTCGGCTTCGAAGGCTCGCGTGTCGTACGTTGACTCCGTGCTCGCCTTCTACGACGGCACCAACGGCCTGGGCGCAGCCCACGAGGTGACCTACCGATTCGTAATCGACGTGCCCTACAACGCAGCACTCAAGGGCGACTCGCTCCGCGTGTGGATGCCCTTCCCCATCACGTCCGACCGCCAGTCGAACGTGGAGGTGCTCAGCACATTCCCGGCAAAATACACCGTGGCCGACCCCAAGAAGTCGTTCCACAGCACCATATCGATGATCCAGCCCGTAACCGAGGGAAAGACCACCCACTTCGAGGCCACCGTGCGCTTCGTGAACAAGGGTCAGTACTTCTCCCCCGAGTACATCCGCCGCAACATCAAGCCCTACGACAAGAACAGCGAGCTTTACAAACGCTACACCGCCGTTGAGCCGCCCCACGTCATCTACTCCGACCTGGCCCACGAGATTGTGGGCAACGTAACCGACCCCTACCGTCAGAGCGAGCTGGTGTATGACTACATCATCAAGCGCTATCCCTGGGCCGGTGCACGCGAGTACAGCACCATTCCCTGCATTCCCCAGTACGTCCTCGACGAGGGCCACGGCGACTGCGGACAGGTGTCGTTGCTCTACATCTCACTGATGCGCAGCCTGGGCGTGCCCGCACGCTGGGAGAGCGGATGGATGCTCCACCCGGGCGAGACCAACCTCCACGACTGGGCCGAAGTCTACTTTGAAGGCGTGGGCTGGGTGCCCGTCGACGTTTCGTTCGGCCGCTACACTCCCGCCTCCGACCCCCGCGCCGTCAACTTCTACAGCCACGGCATGGACGCACACCGCCTCGCCGCCAACCTGGGCGTGAGCGGCAAGTTCGACCCCGAAAAGAAGTATGTGCGCTCTGAAACCGTCGACGCTCAGCTCGGCGAAGTGGAGAGCTCCAAGGGCAACCTCTTCTACCCCGGCTGGTCCTCTGAAATGCAGGTTCTGGACATCCACCCCGTGCGCCGCGACGGCCTGGGCACCCTGCAGGAGCGCACCCAGAGCGCCATTGACCGCGTGAAGAGCCTCTACGCTCCTGACCGCCGTCAGGAAATCTACGAGGTGAACCCCGTCTACGGTCCCGACGGCCGCGTGGCAGTCGAGGGCAAAGTCAGCAACCCCAAGGTGAAGGAAGCGCTCCTCAACGCCCTGAGCGAGAACGGTGTGCAGGCCGCTGACTATGTGAACGTGCTCCCCGACACCCTCTGGGCTCTGCCCCGCATCAGCGTGTGCATGCTCCGCGTGGCTCCCGGCCACCACTCCGAAATGGCCACACAGGCCCTCATGGGCATGCCCCTGCGAGTCCTCGAGATGGACGATGACTGGTGCCGCGTGCAGACCCCCGACGGCTATATATCGTGGGTGGTTGACAACTCCCTCGCCTTCAAGACCGACAAGGAGATGAAGGCATGGCGCAAGGCTCCCCGCCTGATTGTAACCGCCGAATACCAGACCCGCGCCTACTATTCGCCCAAGGCTTCGGGCTACCGCGACGTGGTAACCGACCTGGTGAAGGGCGACATAGTGGAAGGCTCGCTCAAGAACCCCACCAACGGACGCGTGCAGATCACCCTCCCCGACGGCCGCAAGGCATGGGTGAGCGTGAAGGACGTGGAACCTATCGAGAAATGGGCGGCACAGAACTTCGACGCCGACGTGATCCTGGACCAGGCCTACTCCATGGAGGGCTCACCCTACTTCTGGGGCGGCACTTCAATCAAGAACCTTGACTGCTCGGGCCTGGCCAAAGTTTCATACCTTGCCAACGGCATCATCCTGCGCCGCGACGCCTCGCAGCAGGCTCTCACCGGCCAACGCATCGACCCCGAAGAGTGGCGTACCCTCGAGCCCGGCGACCTCCTGTTCTTCGGCTCGGCCCGCACCGGCAAAGTGACCCACGTGGCCATCCACGACAAGGACGGCGACTATGTTCACTCCTCAGGCCGTGTGAAGCGCAACAGCGTGGACCCCGAAGACCCCTCGTACCTGACCACGCCCTTCCTGCTGGCTGTGCGCGTCAACGGCCAGATCGGCACCGACGGCATCACCTACGCCCGCAACCACCCCTGGTACTTCGACCAGAAGAAATAACCCGCAAGTCGGTTAAACCTTCAGCCCCCGCGGCTGTCTATACACAATAATAACAGCACTTTATCCGTTATTATACGTACACACCAATCATAGAAAATAAACAAAATCTCCAAATAAGCCTAAATCATCAACACATGAATCGTAGAAACTTCCTGCGCACTTCGGCCCTCGGCGCTGCTCTCGCCGTGACCCCCATCTCATTCTCGGCCTTCGGCTCCGCCACTCGCAAAACCGTGAAGAGCGGCCGCATGCGCCTCTCCTTCGAACCCTACGAGCTCAAACTCAAACATGCCTTCAACCTGGCCAAGAACCAGCGCACCACCACCCCCGGTGTGCAGGTACGCATCGACCTGGACGGTATCACCGGCTACGGCGAAGCTTCCATGCCCCCCTACCTGGGCGAGAACGTGGAATCGGTAATGTCGTTCCTCTCCAAGGTAGACCTCAGCCAGTTCGCCGACCCGTTCCGCGTGAAGGACATCCACGAGTACATCGAGAGCATCGCCCCCAACAACCGCGCCGCCAAGGCTTCGGTCGACATCGCCCTCCACGACGTGCTCGGCAAGATCATGAACCAGCCTTGGTACAAGATCTGGGGCCTGAATCCCGACAAGGCTCCCAACACCTCGTACACCATCTCGTACAACGCCGATCCCAAGGAACAGGCCGCCGAGATCGCCGAATGCGAGCCCTTCAAGATTGTGAAGGTGAAGATGGGCCTCGGCCACGACAAGGAGCTGGTCAACGCCCTCCGCGCCCAGAGCGACGTGCGCATCTGCGTGGACGCCAACCAGGGCTGGAGCAACAAGGAGGAAGCCCTCGAGATGTGCCACTGGCTGGCCGAGCGCAACTGCGCATTCGTGGAGCAGCCCATGCCCAAGGAGATGATCGAGGAGACTGCTTGGCTCCGCGAGCGTTCGCCCCTGCCCCTCATCGCCGACGAGTTCCTGCAGCGTCTGCCCGACGTGCGTCGTGCCGCCGAAGCCTATGACGGCATCAACATCAAGCTGATGAAGTCAACCGGCCTGCACGAGGCCCACCAGATGGCCGAACTGGCCCGCGCCCTGGGCATGAAGGTGATGCTCGGCTGCATGACCGAGACCTCTTGCGCCGTAACCGCCGCCGCTCAGCTCTCGCCCATGGTTGACTGGGCCGACCTCGACGGCAACCTGCTCATCTCCAACGACATCTTCGACGGCATCAAGATTGTTGACGGCAAAGTCACCATCCCCGACCGTCCCGGCATCGGCGTCAAGCCCCTCGCATAACACACGTAATTGACACTCAATACCGCCATAACGGCCGCCGCTCCCCCACAGCGGCGGCCGTTTTCCTTTTTTCCACACAAGACCGGGGCGGCAGGCATCGCCTGGAGCAAACCAGCGCAAAACGGCCCAAAACGGGCACGCATCAGGGCCGGTGTGCGCACTTAAATTCGCCATTCTCACGGATTTTTTGTAACTTTGTGAGTTAATAAGCAATTCCAGCTCGCAATGACCAGAAAGAGACTTGCCATCCTGGGCTCAACCGGTTCCATCGGCACCCA
>JAXJRL010000066.1:0-20211 GCA_036310635.1 Muribaculaceae bacterium
GGGGTCAGCTGCTCCCGGGTAGTGACCTGAACGGTCAGGCCGGGAATGCCTTTGGCGCCCTGCGACGGCGAGTCGATGGAGCAGGCCGGTTTGCCGTCGGCGCCGGCCGAGAAGTTGAACACCAGCGGCAGCTTGAACTGTCCGATGCTCAGGTCGCCGCGCCAGCTGCCGTCCAGTGCGGACACGGGCAGAGCCAGCATCAGCGCGATGCCAAAAAAGAGGTGTTTTAAGGTCAATTTGTGGGCCATGGCTGTTTTTGTTGGTTTGTGTTAGGCAAAGATAGTGAATTTTAGGCAAATATGCGGATGGCAGTTGTAAATTTAACCGGGCCGACTGAGGCAGCTGAGGCAACTGAGGCCTGCTGGGCCTATTGGGGAAGGGGTGGAAAAAAGGGGCCGCGGCATCTTGGGTGATGTCGCGGCCCCGTGGGTTCAGGGTTGGCCTTACTGCCGGGCCCGACTTTGGTCGGGGGCCGGCGGGAAGGGGTCGGTCAGGAAGTTAGTCGCGGGCTATGCGCTTCTCCACCTTCATGGTGCCGTCGGTGTAGACGGTGCGGACAATGTAGAGCTGACCGGCGGCGGGTGCGCTGACGGGACGGCCCTGGAGGTCGATGAAGGTGACGGCTTTCACTTCCTTGCCGGCGAAGTTGCTGTCGATGCCGAGCTCGGTTGCCTTGGTCACGTTGAGGAGGAAGTCCTTCTTGTAGCCGCGGTAGGTGCAGGTGAGGAGCACTTTGCCGAGTGCGGTGGGCACGGCCTTGCCGTTGTCGAAGGTGATGCGTGCGGCGGGAGCAGCGGGCTCTTCGGCCTGGGTCTCGGCCTGGTCGTCGATGTCGGCTGCGGTCCATTCGGCGCCTTCGGGGGCCACGAGCATGATGGCGCCGGTGATGTTCTCATAGTTCTCGCCCTTGTTGTCGGCAAGGAGGAGGAGGGCAGAGCCGGCAGCTGCTGCGTCGTGCTGGGCGAAAGCGGCGAGTACGGGATAGCCGCCGTGGCCGGTGAGATTGAATGCTTCGCTCACTTCGAGGGCGCGGAGCTGCTCTGTGGTCTTCTTGGAGCCGGGCACGCTGCGGAACTCGCCGTAGATGCTGCCGTCGGCACGTTTGATGCCGGGGTTGACGTCTGCGTCATAGTAGCAGTTGCTGTGGCCTGCGAGCATGAACACTGAGTCGGCGCCGTAGGTGTAGCTGTTGGTGAAGGTGGTGCCGCTCCAGTAGTAGCGGTCCTTGTCGTCGGGCTCGAGGCATACGATCTTGCCGGAGTTGTAGCAGTTGCGTACGATCGAGAAGGGGCGGAATGCACCGGCGAAGAGGCCTGCCACACGCTTGTTGGCGGTTACGCGGCCGGTGTTGTAGCAGTTCTCCACGATGTGGGGAGCGGCTTCGTTGGGGGCGGTGAGGTAACCGCCGATACCGCCGGCGTTGCCGTTGGAGTTGGTGCCGGAGTAGGTAGAGGTTACGTTGCCGATGTTGAAGCAGTTGCTGAGGCGTGCGGGATAATCGAGCTCGCCACCGGCGTGGTAGCCTACGAGGCCGCCCGCGGCGTTGCAGTCGGTGTTGATGTCGCCGGCGTTGAAGCAGCGCTCAACCACGCCGTTGTTCTGACCGATGAGGCCGGCGGCGGTGAGACCGGCTTTCTTGCTGGTGATGTTACCGGTGTTGTAGCAGTCGGCGATGTAGGAGTACTTGGATGCTTCGCACATGAGGCCAGCGGCCTTGGTGTTGGTGCTGGACACGTTGCCGGTGTTGAAGCAGCGTTCAATACGGCAGAGGGTTTCGAGCTTGGCGCTGTACGAGCTTACCTTGTCGAAGAGACCGGCGGCATAGCCGTTTGTGGCGGTGATTTCGCCTTCATTCGAGCTGTCGTATACTGACCAGCCGGCTTCGATGGTCTTGCCCAGGCCGTAGATGTAGCCGCCGCCCTTGAGGTTGCCGTAGTTGTGGCAGTCCTTGATGAAACCGCCGTCGGCCGAGTTGTCGACAGTGCGTTTCACAGTGGTGCTGAACAGGCCGGTGATGTTGCTGCCGACCTTTTCGAGGGTGGTGAGGTCAATGTCAGAGCGGTTGATGCAGCCTTCCATCCATGCATCGACGTCGAGCTTGAATGCCACGCCGCTGATGGTGCCGGTGGATGCGAGCTTGCCTTCGTTGACGCAGTTGCGGAGGCCGCCGGCCACGTTGTAGGCGATGCCCACGGCGTAGGTGGTGGTGGCGGTGACAGTGCCCTTGTTGACGCAGTTGTCAACGAGCGAGCCGAGCTTGGTGTCGTAGACGATGCCGCAGGCATAGGTCTTCTTGGAGGTGACTGTGCCGTTCATTACGCAGTTGGAGATTACCGAACCGCCGTATGTGCGGCATGCCACGCCGCCAACATAGCCGTCGGTGAGAGACTCGGTGTTGCCGAGGACGGTGATGTTGTCAATGAGGCCGTAGTTCTCGCCGACCATGGCTCCCACGTAGCTGTGGGCCTTGAAGTCGCCATTGATGGTCATGTTCTTGACCTGGCCCAGGCTGCCGAGGGTGCCGATGAGGCCCATGTACTTACCTATGTAGTGGTTGGGGCCCTGGAGCTTGGTCTTGTAGGCGTTGTTGTTGGCGTAGACGTAGCCTTTCACGGTGTGGCCGGCGCCGTCGAGGATGCCGTTGAAGTTTACGCCGTTCACACCCACGATGCGGATGGAGTCGCCGGCAAAGTCAAGGTCGTTGGTGATCTGGAAGTGGTTTCCGCTGTACTCCCACTTGCTGCTCTCCATGAAGTCGGCGAGCATGTTCCAGTCGGCGGGTTTCTCGATGAGGTAGGGGCTTTCGGCCGAGCCTTCGCCCTTGAAGATGACGGGAACGGAGTTGAGGCAGAAGTTCTTGACGTACTTCTCGCCGATGGCGGCCACGAGAGTGTCGCTTGCCACGGTCATGCCTTCGGGCTTGGTTACCTTGACGGTCTTGCCTTCAAGCTTGAAGGTCTCGCTCTGGCCCAGGGTGTAGGCAATTCCTTCGGCGGCCGACAGGGGCACGTCGGTGAGCACGTTGGTGCGCATCTGCTTGGGTGCGAAAGCCATGTAGATGGAGCGGAGAGCCTTTGTGGCCTCTTCGGCAGCGAAGGCTTTGAGGACGGGGTAGGCGTTGGCTGTGAAGTCGAAGTCGTCGGCGCTGAGGCCCTGGAGGGGTGTGCCTGCCACGAGTTCGCTTGACGACAGGCCGGTAACGCCGTCTTTGCCGGCGTTGTTGGCGGCGCCGTTCACGTTGACTGACGAGTCATAGTAGTTGTTGGCGAATACGCAATTGCCGGTGAGGTAGCCAGCGATGCCGCCGCGGTTCACGTTCTGCTGGTCTACGCAGTCCACGATGCCGTTGTTGATGCTGGCGGTGATGTCGCCTTCGTCATATGTGCGCAAGGTTTCGCCTGCGATGCCGGCCACGGTGTGTTTGGCGCGGACATAAGCGTTGTTGACGCATCGGTCCACCTTGCCGTAGTTGGAGCCTACGATGCCGCCGGCGGTGTTGGCGGTGGCCTTGGCGCTTACGGAGTTGATCACTTCGTCTTCAACCTTGCCATCGTTCTGGCAGAGTTCGATGAGCGCGGTGGGCTGGTTGAGGCCCACGATGCCGCCGCCCTGGCTGAAGCCATAGGCCACGCGGCCGGCGTTGTAGCAGCCGCGAACGGTGCCGCCATTGTAGTTTACGCCCACAACGCCGCCCACGGTGGAGTACATGCCCTTCACCTCGGCATAGTTGCGGCAGTTCTCAACGAGGCCCTGGTTGAGGCCTACGACGGGACCGGCATAGCGGTACATGAGGAGCTCGTTGTCGGCTCCGATGTTCACGTTCTTGACCACACCTTTTTCGCCAACCACGCAGATGAGGCCGGTGTAGCTGATTGATGTGTTCTTGGCTTCGCCCTTGTCGTCATAAACGCCGGCGTCCACCTTGAGGCCGGTCACGGTCTTGCCGCAGCCGTCAAGTGTTCCGGAGAACTCGTAGGCCGAGCCGAAGCCCACGCCTTTGAATTCGTCGGTCTTGCCGAAGTTGATGTCGTTGGCCATGGCGAAGAAGTCGCCCTCGTGAGGCTGTGCATAGGTTGCTACGGCTTCGCTGAGGTTCTTCCAGTCGGCGACAGTCTTGAGCTGGTAGGGATCGGCTGCGGTGCCTTCGCCGTCGAAGAGCTTGGGCACAACGGCCAGGCGGTAAACCTTGAGGCCCCAGCCGTCCTTGCTCTGTGCGGTGACAATGGCGTTGGCGTACTGGTCCTTGACGGTTACGTTGGCGCCGTCCATCTTCAGAGCGGCGGTTTCGGTGGCGCTTTCGCCCTTTTCGGCGTCAAAGTCGAGGGCCCAGTCCACGTTCTTGGTGGGCGACACCTGGAATGACACCTTCACCTTGCCGGTGTTGTCGTTGTCGCGGAGCACGAGAGGCATGGCTGAGATTTCCTGAGCCTGAGTGCCGGCGCCCACGTTGGCGAGGACGGGGTACTTGCCGGCTTCGGCCTTCCAGACGGAGCTGCTGAAGCCTTCGGGGAGCTTGCCGAGCATTTCGGCGGTGCTGCGGCCCCAATCTTCATGGCTCATGCCGAGGATCTGCTGGTCGAAGACGTTGTCGTTGCCGAGGCAAGCCTCGATGGGGCCTACGCCGGTGTAGGAGTTGTAGAAGAGTGTGGTGCCGTAGAGGCCCTTGGTGCTTTCAGCGCCGGTGGAGATGATCTGGCCGGAGTTGTAGCAGTTCTTGATGTGGCTCACGTTGATCATCACGGTGGGCTGGCCGCTGGTGGTGCTGTAGCCCACGCCGAGGTAGCCCACGAGGCCGCCCACATGGTCGCTGCGGTCCGACTTCACGATGGTGCCTGCGTTGTAGCAGTCGGTCATGTCGGTCTCGCTGATGTAGCCCACGAGGCCGCCGGTGTGGGTTTCGCCGTCAGAGGCGCTCTGAGCGCTGCCGAGCACGGCGCGCTTGGCCGAGATGGCGGCGGTGTTGAAGCACTGGCTGATGGAGCTTTCGGCACCGGAGTAGCCGGCAATGCCGCCCATGGCGTGGTAGCCGAGTTTGTCGTTGATGGTGCCGGTCACGTAGCAGCGTTCCACCTTGGAGCGGAGCATGGTGCCGACAATGCCGCCGCACTCCTTGTTGGAGAGCTCGCTCTGAGCGCCGTCAACGTTGAATACGGCAGCGGCTGAGCAGTCGGTGATGGTGGTGCGGATGGCTTGAGCGGCCATACCGGCGCCGGAGCCTACGGTGTTGAGCACGCCGTTGAACGAGCAGTTGCTGATGGTGGCGTCGGAGGCGTCGGCCACGATGCCGCCGCCGAGTTCGCCGTCGCAGTCAACCACGCCGCGTGTCACGGTTACATTGCTGACTGTGCCTTCGAGCTTGCCCACTACCACGGCCACGTTGTTGCCGGTGCCTGTGACTGCGGGCTCGTAGAATTTCAGGTTCTCCACCACGCCGTCAGCGCCTACAGCGCCGAAGAAGGCAGTGTTGTAGAAGCCCTTGCCGTCAGCCTTGAAGTTGTTGATGGTGTGGCCTTTGCCGTCGAATTTGCCCTGGAAGGGAGCATCGGTGCTGCCCACGGGTGCGAATGAGGTGGCCGACACGGCGGCGAGGTCGAGGTCGTTGCCGAGCTCAAAGTGGACGCCGGCGAAGGTCTCGCCGTTCTCGCTCTTCTGAGCTATGGTCTGGATGTCGGCCACGGTCTTTACCACATAGGGGCTCTCCTTGGTGCCGGCACCGTCCATGGCCATGGGAAGCACGGCGGGATAGGTGATGGCTGCCGAAGTCTCGAGGCTGACCTCGTTGTAGGCATAGCCGATAGCCGACGAGGGAGACGACTTGGCGGCAATGGCCCATCCGGGGATGGTGAACTCGCCCTGGCCGTCGCCGGTGAACACCATGTTGGAGCGCGAGTCAACCGAGGCTTTCCACTTGCCGGTTGACTGGTCCTGGGTGAAGTTGGCGGTGTAGCAGTAGAAGGGACCGTAATAGAGATTGTTGTAGATGAGCTGGGGCGAAACCACCATTTTCTTGTCGGTGGTGAGGCGCGCGCTCAGCACGTTGCTGGTGGCGATGGGTGCCAGGCCGTAGAGAGTCACCTCGTTTGCAGCGGTCTGCTCCATGTACATTTCATACTGCTGGAGCTTGGCTTCCTGGATGTTGTAGCAGGTGACAGTGGTGTTGGGGACCACCCACTCGCTGGTGCCGAACACGTTGAACAGACGGCCGTAGTACTGGCTGGGCACGGGGTCGCCGCCGTCGGCGGGTGTGTCCATTGAGCTTACCATGATGCCCCAGGTGCCCAGGGTTATGGTGCCGGCGGCGTCGACAGAGCCTTTCACGTCGCCCTGGAGCAGGTAGTACTTGCCGTCCTTGACCTGCATGGGCACTATGCTCACTTCGCCGTAGGTGGAGTGCTCGTAGAATTTCTGTGTGGGGATGCTCACCTCGCCGGTGGAGAGGTTCACATTCATGACAATTGAGTCTTCAACGCCGTAGATGCCGCTTACATAGTAAGAGCCTTCGGTTTCGGACTCGATCACCTGGACGGGGAAGCTGTACATCTTGTCGTTGGGTACGCTGTAGTCCTTGGTGGTGAGGGTGCCGGTAACGACAGTGGGGTTTCCGGCTGCGGCTTTGGCCTTGAACGCCTGGGCCTTCATTTCGGACAGGCCGGGGACGGCAGTGCCCACGAATCCGTCGCCGGCGCCTTGCGGGGCGGCGTTGACGAACTCTATGGGAGTCAGTTCCTGGGCCTTCATCTCTTGCTTCAACCGTTCGCCGGGATCGGGGGCAGCTTTCTGCTCCTTGGCCCGCATCTCGGTTTCGGGGGCTGCGGCCACAATCTTCTTGGCCTGGGCCACGATATCGGCATCAGTGAGATGCGAAATCGCTGCCGGGGCCAGAATGGCGGCAAACAGTCCAACCGTTGCTGTGAGTAGCTTTTTTGACATAGGGTTGGGATTTAAAAGTTATAAATAATGGAATGTGATGTAACTATTGGGGCATGATGCGCATGGACTGAAGCGCGGGTTTCGGCGCTTGCCCTCAGGGGCGTCCGTGCGGGGTGTATGTGGGTTTTTCTGTGGTGCAAACTTTTGAACAATCAGCTGCCAGCCGAATCGGGCACAGCCGGGGCAGACGGTGTGGAACCGGTAGTTGATGGTTTCTGAAAAATTTTGGCAATATTAGCATATTTTCTTAAAACTGCCAAATAAGTTAAGGAATTTTAACACTGTAAAATTATCACGATTTCAGGTGTTTCTGTGGCGGAAGTCGCATCAGCAGTAGGTTTGCGGTGAATTTATGCCAGTTGACGCTAAATTTTTTCTTACAAACATTGGTATCCTTGTGCGAAAAAGCCTATCTTTGCATTCCAAAAGAAATCTAAATCAAAAATGAAAAAACTTTTACTCATTTCGGCCCTTGCTCTCGGTGTCTCGGCCGGCGCCTGGGCCAAAGCAATATCGCCTGAAACCGCGCTGAAGCGCGTATGCGGCGCTCCGCAGACCGGCATGATGAAGGTGCGCCCGCAGGCTGCCACCATGAAGCTGGCGCGCACCATCGAAGCCCCCACGCAGAAGGGCACCGCCATGCTCTATGTGTTCAACAAAGGCAATGAGCAGGGCTACCTGATCACCCCCGCCGACGACCTGTTCCCCGCAGTGCTCGGCTACGGCGACAAGGGCTCGTACGCGGCCGGAAAAGTGTCGCCGGCCATGGAGGACTTCATCAACGACTACGCCCGCGAGATGGAGCAGGCGCTCGCCTCGCAGGCTGCTCTCGACCCCACGCTGGTCGACGCGGCTCCTGACCGCGACCCCATCCAGCCCCTGATCAAGACCCACTGGGACCAGGGCGAGCCCTACAACCTGATGTCGCCGAAGCTGAAGCTCATTGACAGCGACGGCAACCTCACCGGCCAGGAGATTCCCACCGTCACCGGCTGTGTGGCCACATCGCTGGCCCAGGTGATGTACTATCACAAGTGGCCCGACGTGGGCGTGGGCTCAAATAAGTATGAGTGGAACGCCGGCTACCGCGACGTGCAGACCCAGAATCTGACGTGCGACTTCGGCAACACCCGCTTCGACTGGGACAACATGCTCCAGGACTACACTACCGACGCCTCGGGCAATCCCACGTGGACCGACGCCCAGGCGCAGGCCGTGGCCACACTGATGTACGCCTGCGGCATATCGGTGAACATGAACTACAATGTGGAGGCTGCCGGCGGCAGCGGTGCCGTGTCGCGCGACCAGGGCGCGGCGCTCATCAACAACTTCAAATACAGCCGCGCGCTGCGTTACCAGTACCGCGACTATTGCACGGCGCAGGAGTTTGAGGACATCATCTACTCCAACCTGGCCGAGGGCCTTCCCGTGCTCTACAACGGCCGCAGCTCGGCCGGCGGACACTCGTTTGTGTGCGACGGCTATGCCGGAGGCCATTATTTCCACTTCAACTGGGGCTGGAGCGGCATCAGCGACGGCTATTTCTACCTGGGCCGCCTCAATCCCACCACCCTGGGCATAGGCGCCACCGCCAGCGGCTTCAACGAGAGCCAGGGCATCACCTACAATATCCGTCCCGTGCGCAACGGCGAGGACACCGGCGAGGCCGAGCGTCCCTACTTCAACTGCGTGGGCAACTTTGACTACAGCTCCCGCTCGGAATCGACTGCTGCTAACGGCAAGAAACTGATGTTCACCTACTTCAATGTCACCGAGCCGATTGCCAACTACAATCCCGGCTTCTGGAACATGTCGTCGGCATCGTTCACCGGCTTCCTCGGCGTGGTGGTCGACAACAAGGCCGGCTACCAGTACTTTGTCCCCGGCCAGGAGTTCAAGGATCTCAAGCCCAACAC
This sequence comes from Muribaculaceae bacterium, assembly GCA_036310635.1. Lineage (GTDB taxonomy): Bacteria > Bacteroidota > Bacteroidia > Bacteroidales > Muribaculaceae > CAG-873. Next base: position 8,847 of record JAXJRL010000066.1, read on the forward strand.
CGGCACGCGCAGCATCATGGCCTATCTGGAGGAGATTCCCGAAGGCGTGTACGAGATCCGCCCCGCCTACTACAACACAGTCGACGAGGAGTCGGACTACATCCACGTGGTGAAGGGCTATCGCGACCATGTGTACATGACCGTCAATGCCGACGGCACCCGCACCTTCCGCAACACCACCATTGACGACGTGATTGCCGATGCCCCCGAGATGGCCGTTACCAGCTTCAACTACAACGGCAAGATCTACGGCAATGTGCCCCACGAGTACCTCATCACCGTGGCCAACCACAGCGCCGACCGCGACTACTACGGCAATCTGACACTCGTGCTCAGGAATGCCAAGGGCAAAGAGCTCACCACACTGCCCCTGGGCCGCTACGACGTGCCCGCAGGCCTGACGATGCCCTCGTCGTTCTCGCTCACCCTCGACCTGCTCAAGAACAGCTACACCATCGGCTTCCGTGACGCCTACGGTCGCGACCTCCCCGGCGAGTTCCCCCTCACCATCAGCGAGAAAGCCTCTAACCTCACCACCCAGCTGCGCGTCACCACGCTGACACCCGTCGACATGCTGCCCGGCAAGTCGGCCGATGTCACCTTCCAGGTTGGCAACTACGGCTCTACAGACGTGGCAATGCCCGAGTTCGAGCTGGCATGGTTCAAGCTCGGCGAATCCAGCGGCAAGAGCGTCAAGTTCAAGTACAGCCAGCTGACCATACAGTCGAACCGCCTCTACAACCTCACCGTCAACGGCGTACCCTTCAATCTTGAAGAGGGCGAGTACGAAATCAAGATGTACTGGCACCAGCCCGTGACCGATGCCGACGGCAATGTGACCGGCACCAAGCGGGTGCGCATCAGCCAGGCCATCGCCGTCCGCAGCGGCTATCCCGTCGAGAATGTTTCGCTTGATTCCTCAACCCTGTCGCTCAACGCCGGCGACACCGCCCAGCTCAGCGCCACTGTGGCTCCCGAGAATGCCACCTTCCGCATCCTGTCGTGGGTGAGCAGCAACCCCGCCGTAGCCACCGTTGACAACGAGGGCCGCATCACCGCCGTAGCCAAGGGCACGGCATTTGTGTCGGCAACTGCCCACAACGGCTCGAGCGCCGTCTGCGCCGTGTCGGTAGGCACTTCGGGCGTGGAGGACATCGAGGCCGCAGGCGCCGCCATCACCGCTGTCTACACCCCCAGCGGCGTCAAGGTGCTCGACGCTCCCACGCAGGCTGATGTAGACGCCCTGCAGCCCGGCATCTATGTGGTGGCCACCGAGGCAGGCACCTACAAACTCGTCAAGTAACAGACCCAACCCCATGATACCAAAGGCGGGCCGCCCAACCGGGCAGCCCGCCTTTGTTGTCTCAGCTTCAATGAACGGCTACAATTCAGAACTCCGGCGCGATGAAGGAATCGGGGATGTCTGCCAGGCCGTCTGCCACATCCTCGGGGTCAATCATGTGCTCTGCGAGCCAGTCCTTGAAGTCGCTGACCCGCTCAAAACAATAGTTGTCAGCCCAATGTTTAAGGTCCTTATCGCTCATTTTATCCAAGGCTGCGTCACGCAGGACAGGATAGTTCCACGCGCCGCCAGTATCCTCAATGGGTTGCAGGTCAGATTTCCACTTGGTCATTTCCGGCACCTCTCCCTGGCGGTCCATCACAGCCAGCACGCTCACGGTGAACATCCAGTCGTCGCCGAAGTCATACCAATACTCAACCTTGTTGCCCTTTTCGCGCAGAACACCTGTCACCGGTGTGGTGTCTGCATGATGGGTGCACTCCGTCACGCCGAACCCGAATTGTCCGTCTTGGGGAATGGCTATTTCGAAGGTGCTTTGGATCTGACGATCCTGGAACTGCCATAGATGGCAGTCCTCCAGGCCGGTAACAGCCTGTATCACATAGTGAAGCTGGCTGAAATTGAAGTCGGCGGGAATAATCACCTCGCGCCACATGGGAGGCTTGACCACATCCTTCATCTGGATCTTGAGTTTCAGCGACTTGTTCTCGGCATCGGGCATAGCCGCCATGGCCTGACAATACGGCATGCATCCCCCAGGGCGTTTATCATCGCCAATCATTTTGTGGATGTTTTCCATAACTTCGTCGCGACCGATACCTGAGGCCAGGAATGTTGCATACTCTTCGGCAGTGACGCCCATTTCAGCCATGGCCTGCATGCCCAGCTGTTTGACGATTTCTGTTTCGTCCATGTCCATGTCTGTTTCTTGGACCGGCATGTCGTTCAGAGAGTTCCTGTTTCCTCCTTCAATGATTTGAAATTTCTTCTTGTGAGAGCTCATGGTATTGTTTTTTTAAGTTAAGTTTTTAATTTCAAAAGGGATCAGGGTTTGCGGTCGGCGGCGAGGAAGCGGATGGAGGAGGGGGAGGCCGGGGCTTCTTCATCGGGCATGATCTGTGCGGTGGTTATCCGGCGGACCTCGGCAAGGGTGTCGACACGCTCGGCGACGATGGTGTCGAGCAGGTGGCCGCGCAGCTCTTTGAGGCGTGTGGAGTGGGGGCTCTTTACCTTGTCGCCGACGGGAGTGGCGAAGTCGGCGGTGCATACTGTGGCATGCTTCCTTATCTCCTTCCAGTCCAGGCACTTCGACGCATCGGCGGGCAGCAGGTCGAGCACCTCGTTCTCATTGAGCTTCTCCATGAGGTCCAGGAGCGCTGCGGTGAGCTTCGGACGCCAGAAGCGCTGCAGGCTTTCGCCGTCGGGGGCTATTTTCGATGTGTACTCCAGTCGGTAGGGCTTCACTGTGTCATAGGCGCGAAGCAGGCCGTAGAGCGACGACACTATCATCACATTTCTGTCCATAAGCGCCATGCTGTCAGTGTCGTATCCCTCGGTATGAAGCTGGCGGAACACCACTCCGGTGAATGCCGATATGGCTTTGAGGCCTACGGCCTTGTCGCAGAAATCGTAGGCGAGCCCCCGGGCTTCGGCGGCCATTTTGGGCGACACGCGAAGGTCGGTGCATATGTCGGCTATGTCCATATGCGCCAGGCGGCGTGCCAGCGCGTCGGCTTCGGCCTCGAAAATCGGCCAATGGCTTATGGAGACAGGCATCTGCCTGATGCTCATGGTTTTGGATTCGGCTATCAGTGTTATCATGATGTTGGAGTGGGTGTTTTCTGCCGCTAAATTATGAAAAAAATTCCATAAGCGGGGCAAAGTGCTTTTGTCGTTCGGAATTTTAACGCTAACTTAGCGTCAGTAATCAACCCCTCATAAAACACACACAGTGATGAAACAACCAGGCGACAAGGTCAACGACCTGCTCGGCATCGACACCGACGGCAACGAAATCCGCATCTCATCGATGGGCGGACGCGGCGTGGTGCTTTACTTCTATCCCAAGGACAACACTCCCGGCTGCTCGGCCGAGGCATGCAGCCTGCGCGACGCTTACTCGCAGATTGAGGCTCAGGGCTATGCCGTGGTGGGCGTGAGCCGCGACAGCGCCGCCTCGCACCGCCGCTTCGCCGATAAGTTCCAGCTCCGTTTCCCGCTCATTGTTGACGCTGACCACCGGCTGTGCGAGGAATTCGGCGTGTGGCAGCTCAAGAAAATGGCCGGCCGCGAGTACATGGGCATAGTCCGCACCACGTTCATCATCTCGGCCGAGGGCGTGGTGGAGCACGTCATCACCAAGGTCAACACCAAGGCCGCCGCCGAGCAGGTGCTCCCGCTGTTAGGCAAGTAAGCCCGACAAACACCCTTCTTCACGTTCATGCACCGCAGCCCCATTCCGGGGCGGCGGCAGGGGGCGTGCGTCCGTAAAATTTTATGCTTGTGGCAAAATCTATTTTTGCCATTGATTGTTAATCACATAAAGGGCAACCCCGGGAGTGCGGCCTCAGCTGCGCCTGTGTGCCCTCGCTCTCTCACGTTTAACTATACTAAGATTTTACGGCTATGAAGACATTCGCTATCGTTTCTTACATCATCGGCTGCATACTTTTCGTTGTGGCATGTTTCACCCAGACTGTTTCTACCGTTTGGTGGCTCGGAGCATTCTCAATCGTGTTCCTGATCCTTGGCTGCATTTTCCAGTACAAGGCAAAGCGCGAACAGCAGCAGAAGTAACGGCATCCGGCCGGCCGAGGCCGCTCTGAAACCTTACGTCGGGCAGCCGTCACAGTGCTGACGGTTGCCCGCGGCTGTATCCAATCCACTTACGTACAGTTCATCACCACAACACGCACCCTATGAAGCTTCCCGAACTTGACTCGCGTCTGCGCCATTTCGGCGTGTACGCCTTTCTGCACATTGTCATCCTCGCTGTCAGCGTCTATCTGGTGGTGTGCATATCGCTCGACACCTTCCACAATCTGGCGTTCTATCGGCACTCAGAGTTCATGCACGCGCAGTTCTGGGTGTGCATGCTGTTCCTGGCCGATTTCTTCATCGAGCTGTTCCTATCGCCGCACAAGGGGCGTTATCTGGCCACGCGCTGGGCGTTCTTCCTTGTGTCCATTCCCTGGCTCACGGTGTTCCATCATCTGGATGTGCATTTTGGAGAGCAGGCTACCTACCTCATACGCTACATACCTCTCATACGCGGCGGCTATGCCCTCTCCATAGTGGTGGGCTGGTTCACATCTAACCGCGCCACCTCGCTGTTCTGGTCATATCTGCTGACACTGCTGTCCACGGTCTATTTCGCCTCGCTGGCGTTCTATCTGTTTGAGCACAGCGTTAATCCGCTGGTTCCGGACTATGGGTCGGCCCTGTGGTGGGCGTGTATGGATGTAACCACCGTTGGCTCAAGCATAGTGGCGGTGACGCCTGTGGGGCGAGTGCTGTCGGTGGTGCTTGCGGCGTTCGGCGTGATGCTGTTTCCGGTGTTCACGGTGTACATTTCCAACCGCATAATGCGCCTTAACCAGGACCCGTCGGCCAGCATACTCAATGCCGGGACGCCGTCGGCTGTGCCGCCAGCTGAAAATTCAGAAAAGAAATAACAATCCCCGCGAGGGCATCGGCTGCCTGTGCGGGGATGGGTTCATTGTGCCGACTGGAGGCTCTGGAGCACCTGCCTGAGCTCGGTCTCGGTGGTGACCAGCTTCTCGCGGCACCGTTTTATCAGTTCGGCGGCACGACGCGTGTCGGCGACCATTGTGTCGATGTCGCAATCGCTGCTCTGCAGTTTCTTCACTATAGCCTCAAGCTGCTCCATGCTCTCGCGGTAGCTCAGTTCGTTGTCCATGTCTAAGTATGTGTTGTTTGGATGTGGTTAATCTTTTGATTCTGTGGATGATACCGACGAGCGGATGCGCCCGTCGGCCAGCACTGTCACTATCTCGGCGCCGGCGCCGACATCGGCGGCGCTCCTTACGGCGCGTCCGTCGGCGGTGCGTGTCACCGTGAATCCGCGCCTGAGCACCATCTCGGGCGACAGTGCGCCTATCAGCTCCTGCAGTGAGTCGATGCGCTGGCGCTGCTGGCGGAGCACCGACTCGGCGGCCATCTCCAGTTTGCCTTCGAGGAGCACCAGGCGCTGCATCTGGGGCTGGATGCGTGCGGCGCCGCCCTGGGTGAGCGCCACTGTAAGTCGGTCGAGCCGCTGTCGGTTCCACACCAGCGCACCGCCCACTATGCCGGGCAGTTCGGCGCTCATGCGGGCCAGCTGCTCGCGGTTGCCGGCCATGCGGTCGGTGACGCTCTGCATTATGCGGTTTCCGGCGTTGTCGAGTGCGTCGAGGAGGCGCTTGCCGCGTCCCACCAGCCATTCGGCAGCCGCGGTTGGTGTTTTGACGCGCATGTTGGCCACGTAGTCGAGGACGGTGATGTCGCGCTCATGGCCTATGCCCACCACCACGGGGAGCGGGAACAGGGCCACGGCGCGTGCCAGCTCGTAGTTGTCGAAAGCGGCGAGGTCGGTTGTGGAGCCGCCGCCGCGGATAATCACCACGCCGTCAAATTCGCCGGCGCGGGCCTGTATGCTCTCCATGGCCTGGAGCACCGACGGCATGGTGCGCTCGCCCTGCATAACGGCGGGGAAGAGTTCCACGCTGAAACGCAGTCGGTAAGGGTTGGTGAAGAGCTGGTTGATGAAGTCGCCGTAGCCGGCTGCGCCCTGTGCGGAGATGACGGCAATGCGGTTGGCGAGCCATGGCCAGCGCAGGCGGCGGTTGTTCTCCACCACACCTTCGGTGGTGAGGCGCGCCAGGATTTCGTTGCGCAGGCGCACGGCGTCGCCCAGGGTGAAGCTGGGGTCCACGTCGGTCACGTTCACGCTCATGCCGTAGGCGGGATGGTAGCCGGCAGTTACCTGCATCATCACTTTCAGACCCGAGGTGAGTTCGGCGCCGGTGCCGCGCAGGAATTTGTCGTAGATCCAGCGCCAGCGGTTGGCCCAGCAGTTGGCGCGGATTTTTGACACGGTGTTGCCGGCGTCGTCCTTCTGCACCAGTTCGAAATAGCAGTGGCCGCCGCTGATGCGGAGGTCGGAAGTTTCGCCCACCACCCACACGTTGCGCACGCCTGGAGCCGCGGCAATTGCCGCCGACAGCCGGCTGTTGAGCTCTTCGATGCTTATGGGCTTCTCCATGACGGGTTTATCGGTTCTGCGGTTCGAATTTGCGGCCTTTGAGGGAGTAGCTCAGGGAAGGACGCAGCCATTTTTGCAGGTTGGCCTTGTCGTCCTTGTTGGCTAAGTAGGCATCCATGCTGTGTGCCAGCGTGAGGGTGCGGGTGTCGGGGTTGTAAGTGGCGGCGGCCATCATGAATGGCAGCATGGCCTCCACTTCCTGGCGGTGGGCCTCGCCGTCGGCAGTGAGCCAGTCGGCGAGTACGGGGGCAGCCAGGGGGCGCTTAGCCAGCGGCTGCCACTCGGCATCGTAGAAGCTTATGCGGCTGTCGGGCTGCGGCAGAGGCAGGGTTTCGATGACCATCAGGACGGTGTCCTTGCCGGCATCGAGCACGGCAATCTGCTCGCTGATGCCCTGGGCCGGGCTGTAGCTCATCCAGCGCCCCAGGCTGTCAATGGCGGTGACGGAAGCCTGACCGCCGAGAGTGTTGGCCGAGGCATGGGCTATTCCGCTGTTGAAATAGTCCATCATGTCGAGGCGCGTGGTGCGGTCCACAAGGCCGAGCACATTGTCGGCGCCCTCGGCGGTGAAGAAGTCGGTCACCGACCGTGCTCCGGCCGTCAGGACGGCTACGAGCAGTGCGGCAGTGTATGAGAGGAGTCGTAGTTTCATGATGGGTGGTGTGTCAGTCTTAATGCTCTGAATCGCGGCGTTTCTTGCGGCCGTATGAGGGCTTGGGGGCGCGAGCGGCTTTGGTCTTGCGCTCGGAGGCGCGGGCATAGTCCTTTTCGGCCTCGGCAATTTCGCTGTAGAGGCGCTTGCCCATCCAGTCATCGCCTTTGAGGGCCTCCACCACGCGCTGTGCGTCGCTCTTGCGCACGTCGAAGAGCGAGTAGCCGGGAAGCAGGTCGATGCGGCCCACGTCCACACGCTTGCCGGGGACGGTCTTGTTGAGCAGGTCGATGAGATTTCCGGCGAAGAAACCGTCGTTCTTGCCGGCATTGACATAGATGCGCTCCATGCCCTTCTCGGCGGTGCGGCGGTCCTTGTCCTGGTCGCTGCGGGGCTCGCGGTCCTTCTTGCGGTCGGCCTTTCGGTCGGCGCGGTTGGGTTTCTCGTCGATGAAATCGATCTTGGGGGCGTCGCGGTAGTAGTCGAGCAGGCGGTTGAACTCCAGCGAGAGCACGCGTTTGAGCAGGTCTTCCTCGCTTAGCCACGACAGTTTCTTGGACACGCCGGGCAGATACTGTGCAATCTGGTCTTCGTTGACCTCCACCTTCTCCAGCTTGTCGGCCAGCGAGTAAAGCTGTTTCTCGATGATCTGTTCGGGGGTGGGGACTTCCTTGTGCTCGAACTTCTTGCCGATGATGCGCTCTATCTCGCGCAGCTTGCCCTTCTCGCGCGAGTGGATAATGGCCACTGACACACCGGTTTTGCCGGCACGGCCTGTTCGGCCGGAGCGGTGGGTGTAGACGGCGGTGTCGTCGGGCAGGCCGTAATTGATGACATGGGTGAGGTCGTCCACGTCGAGGCCGCGCGCGGCCACGTCGGTGGCCACCAGCAGGGTGATTACGCGGTCGCGGAACTTCTTCATCACTATGTCGCGCTGCTGCTGCGACAGGTCGCCGTGCAGGGCGTCGGCGTTGTACCCGTCCTGGATCAGCTTGTCGGCAATCTCCTGGGTGTCGCGGCGCGTGCGGCAGAACACGATGGCGTAGATGCTGGGGTTGTAGTCGGCCACGCGCTTGAGCGCCAGGTATTTGTCGCGCGCGTTGACCATGTAGTATATGTGGCGCACGTTTTCGGCACCCTCGTTGCGTGTGCCTATCACCACCTCCTCGGGCTCGTGCATGAAGCGGCTTGCGATCTTGGCCACTTCCTTGGGCATCGTTGCCGAGAACATGAGCATCTTGCGGTCCTCGGGCACGTGGCTGAGGATGTCGTTGATGGAGTCCACAAAGCCCATGTTGAGCATCTCGTCGGCCTCGTCGAGGACCACGGTGTGGACGTCCTGGAGCTTTACCACTCCGCGGTCAATCAGGTCGATGAGGCGTCCGGGCGTGGCCACTATTATCTGCACGCCCTTGCGGAGGGCGCGGATTTGGCTTTCGATGCTGGAGCCGCCGTAGACGGGCAGAATCTCCACTCCGGGAGTGTATTTGGCAAAGTCGGCGAGGTCGGCGGCAATCTGCAGGCAGAGTTCGCGTGTGGGCGACAGGATGAGCGCCTGGGGCACGTGCTCATCGGCGTTGATGCGCTGGATGACGGGCAGGCCGAATGCGGCCGTCTTGCCGGTGCCGGTCTGCGCCAGGGCCACAACGTCGTGGTCGCTGTTGAGCAGTATGGGTATCACTTTTTCCTGCACAGGCATGGGGTTCTCGAATCCCAGCTCTGCGATGGCGCGTTGCAGATCGTTGTTTACGCCTAATTCTTCAAATGTCATATTTCTTTCGGGTGTGTTTTATGTCTTGTTTGTTTCTGTGCCACTCGCCAATGAACGGGCACGCAGGGTCCGAGAAACGGCCCCGCGGCCATGCGGCGGCAGAGTGGTTGTATAAATTTGTGTAAAGGTATAACAATCTTTCCAATTATAATGTTAGTTGGACAATTTTTCTTGGCCCGTCCGGGACATAAAAATCAGACATGCATAAAAATCGGGCCCTGCACTCTCGCCGGGGAGAATGCAGGGTCCAGTATGTGCGGTTGGATGTGGGTGTCAGGCCTTGAGGTCCTTTTCGGGATTGTTGCGGCTCACATAGGGCTGGCGCAGGGCCACACGGCGGATTTTGCCGCTGATGGTTTTGGGAAGCTGGTCCACGAACTCGATCTGGCGCGGATACTTGTAGGGGGCTGTGGTGTTCTTGACGAACGTCTGCAGCTCCTTGACCAGGTCCTCGCCGGCGCGCTCGCGCCATGCCGGAGCCAGCACCACCCATGCCTTGACCACCTGGCCGCGGATTTCGTCGGGCACGCCGGTCACGGCGCACTCTATCACGGCATCGTGGCGCATCAGTGCGCTCTCCACCTCGAACGGGCCGATGCGGTAGCCCGACGACTTGATCACATCGTCGATGCGGCCCACGAACCAGTGGTAGCCGTCGGCATCGCGGGTAACAACGTCGCCGGTGTGGTAGAGGCCGTCGTGGATGGCCTCGCGGGTGAGCTCCTCGTCGTCGAGGTAGCCTCGGAACAGGCCCACGGGCCATGCCTTGTCAACATGGATGACCAGTTCGCCCTCCTCGCCGTCGGCAGTGCGGTTGCCGTCGGCGTCGACCACGTCGATGTCGTACTGGGGTCCGCGCACGCCCATCGAGCCGGGTTTGGGCTCGGTCCAGGGATAGTTGCCCACGGTGAGGGTGGTTTCGGTCTGGCCGAAGCCCTCCTTGAGCTTGATGCCGGTGAGGCGCAGCCACTCGTCGTAGACGCTGGGGTTGAGCGCCTCGCCGGCGATGGTGCAGTAGCGGAGGCTGGACAGGTCGTAGGCCTCGACATCCTCGTGGATCATGAAGCGGTAGATGGTGGGCGGGGCGCAGAACGATGTTATTTTGAAGTCTTCGATGAGCTTGAGCAGGTCGGCGGGCTGGAATTTGTCGTAGTCATACACCATCACTTCCGCTCCGGCAATCCACTGTCCGTAGAGCTTGCCCCACACGGCCTTGCCCCAGCCGGTGTCGGCCACGGTGAGGTGGCGCGAGCCGCCGCGGAGGTTGTGCCAGATGTAGCCGGTGATGATGTGGCCCAGGGGGTAGGTGAAGTCGTGGGCCACCATCTTGGGCTCGCCTGAGGTGCCTGAGGTGAAGTAGACCAGCATGGTGTCGTCGTTGGTGTTGACGTGCTCGGGGCGGCGGTAGGGGGCGGCTTTCTCCATCTCGGCGTTGAAGTCGAGCCATCCGTCGGGCACTTCGGGGCCTGCCGAAATCAGTGTGCGCACCTCGGGACAGTTCTTCACGCCCTCGGTTATATGCTTGACGATCTGAGGCTCGCCGGCGGCGATGATGGCGCTGACGTGTGCCTTGAGGCAGCGGTATTCTATGTCCTTGCCGGTGAGGAGGTGGGTGGCGGGGATGACCACGGCGCCAACCTTGTGCAGGGCTATGATGGCCACCCAGAACTGCCAGCGGCGTTTCAGCATCAGCATCACGCGGCTGCCGTGGCCTAAGCCGTTCTGTGTGAGAACGGTGGCGAACTTGTCGGTGAGCGTCTTGAGCTCGCCGAAGCTGAATGTGCGGGTGTCGCCGGCGGGATTGGTCCATATAAGGGCGGTGCGGTCGGGTTCCTCGGCGGCCCAAGCGTCGACCACGTCGTAGCCGAAGTTGAAGTCTTTGGGCACTTTTACCTTGAAATTCTGCATGAAGTCACTGTACGAATCGTACTCGGTGACGTCCAAAAATCTTTCTACCATGTCAGAGTCTTTTTAGTCAGGGGGCGGATGCCAAACCTGTGTCGCCCCGTGCTTTGGAAAAAATGTGTACCTGTTTCTGTGATGATATCAGCGCCGTCGGCAGGCCATGCCGGAATCATGGCAACCATCAGCTAAAATGGGCTGTGGCGTTATTAACGTCACAAAATTAGTAAAATTCTCAAACAATTCAATAGCCCGCGGCCAAATTCATGTTAATAATTGTAATTCGCGCGCTGAGGCATGCCGCGGGTTCAGGCACAAAAAAACGGGACGCGGCCGGATGGCGCATCCCGTTCATGTGGGTAATGTGGGTTCTAATCTTTATTTAACCAGCACTTTGCTGACCTTGTTGCCCTGGCGGACAATGTAGAGGCCGGCGGCGGGCTGGCTTACGCGTACGCCCTGGAGGTTGAAGTA
>JAXJRL010000067.1:0-4327 GCA_036310635.1 Muribaculaceae bacterium
ATGCAAAGGTACGAAACCGCGGTTGAAGAAGCAAAAATATTTGTGGCGGCCTGTGCGCAGAGTGTCGCCCCGGGGCGAGGAATGGCGGAATATGGCGTGGAATGCCAAAAATTTAGTATCTTTGCAATAAATATGGCGCATGAAGCGTTAAAAATACAAAAAGACCGAACCTCGGGCCGGCGCGCACTGCAGGCAATCAATCATCCCGCGGGTGAGCGACACTGTGCCGCCAGCCTCACATTATACTTTATATGCAAGCTTGTTTCATGGGGTTGGGCTATATAGGCCTTCCCACAGCAATCATAGCCGCCGCGCACGGTGTGAAAGTGCGCGGAGTGGACATCAATCCCGACATCGTGGCGCAGACCAATGCCGGCCATCTCCACATCGTGGAGCCCGGTCTGGGCGACATGCTGCGCGATGTCACTTCGGACGGCCGTCTGCAGGCGTACACCACGCCTGCCGAGGCCGATGCTTTTTTCATTGTGGTGCCCACTCCGTTCAAGGCCGGACACCAGCCCGATGTGGCCTATGTGGAGGCCGCCACGCGTGCCGTGGTGCCGTATCTGCGTCCCGGCAACCTGTTCGTGATTGAGAGCACGTCGCCTGTGGGCACCACCGAGGCGATGGCCGAGGTGATCTATGCCGAACGCCCCGAGCTGAAGGGCAAGATCCACATAGCCTACTGTCCGGAGCGTGTGCTGCCGGGCAATGTGATCCACGAGCTGGTACACAACGACCGTGTGATTGGCGGCATCGACGAGGAGTCTACCCGCCACGCCCAGGAGTTCTACGGGCAGTTTGTGCAGGGCAAGCTTTGGGCCACTAACGCGCGCACTGCCGAGATGTGCAAGCTGACGGAGAATGCGTCGCGCGACGTGCAGATTGCCTTTGCCAACGAGCTGTCGCTCATCTGCGACCGTGCCGGCATCAATGTGTGGGAGCTGGTGCAGCTGGCCAACCGCCATCCGAGGGTGAACATCCTGAACCCCGGCTGCGGCGTGGGCGGACACTGCATTGCGGTGGATCCTTACTTCATATCGGCCATGTTCCCTGAGGAGGCCAAGATGATAGCGCAGGCCCGCGAGGTGAACAACCACAAGGCCGACTGGTGCGCCACCCGCGTGCTCGACACCATTGCGGGCTGGAAGGCGTCGCGTCCCGGCGAACGTCCCGTGGTGGCCATGATGGGCCTGGCATTCAAGCCTGACATCGACGACCTGCGCGAGTCGCCGAGCCGCCACATTGTGGATGCGGTGAAGGCCTCCGGTGTGGATGCCGAGCTGCTGGTGGCCGAGCCGAACGTGGCCGATGTTGCCGGCATGGAGCTGACGCCCTATGAGGAGGCTTACCGCCGGGCCGACATTGTGGTGATGCTGACGGGTCACACGCCTTTCCGCCAGCTGCCGTACCCCGAGGACAAGGCTGTGCTGGACTTTTGCGGAATATGGAAAAGGTAAGGCTGAGAGAGTTGGAGGTGTATCCGTTCGCTGATCCGGAGAGTCTGATTGACTTTGCGGTGGAGCGCAAGGGTATCCTCGTGGCTGTCAACGCCTTGAAGATTGCCAATGCCAATCCTGTGACTGTGCCGATCATCAACGGCAACATCGGCTACTGCGACGGCGCCGGGGCTGTGATGGCCGCACGTACTAAGGGCTGCCGCGAGGTGGCCAAGATTCCCGGTTGCGAGCTGTGGCTCAAGATTATAAAGCGCTATGCGGGGTCGGCTACGTTCTACCTGGTGGGCGCCTCGCCGAGGGTGCATGCCGCGGTGGTGGAGCGTCTTGGACGCGACTTTCCGGGGCTGCGCATCGTGGGTCACCGCGACGGCTACATCAAGGACGATGCCGAGCGCGAGGCGCTGATCGCCGATGTGGCGCGCACCAGGCCCGACTTTGTATTCGTGGCCATGGGGTCGCCCAAGCAGGAGATACTGATGGCCGACATGCAGAAGCGCCACAAGGCTGTGTACCAGGGCCTGGGCGGCAGTTTCGACGTTTACGCCGGTGCCGTGCAGCGTGCGCCCAAATGGTGGATAGACCACAACATGGAATTTGCCTACCGCCTTCTGCGCCAGCCCAAGCGACTGAAATCCAACTTGAAATATGTGCCGTTCGGATGGTGGCTGCTGACGCGACAGTTCTGAGGCGGTGCCTGAAGATATTGGAACGAAATTTTACATCCCCCCTACCATACATATGACTGAAAATGCTGCCCGAAAGAAGGTGATGCTGGTGTTTGGCACGCGACCTGAAGCCATCAAGATGGCGCCGCTGGTGCGCGCTCTGCAGGCACGTCCTGACAGGTTTGAGACGATAGTGGCCGTGACCGGGCAGCACCGCGAGATGCTCGACTCGGTGCTGAGACTGTTCGAGATAACGCCGCAGTACGACCTGGACATAATGAGTCCGGGGCAGGACCTGACCGATGTGACCTGCCGCATACTGACGGGCATGCGCGGCGTGCTGCAGGAGGCGCAGCCTGACGTGGTGCTGGTGCACGGCGACACGTCGACGTCGACAGCGGCGGCTCTGGCGGCTTTCTATCAGCGCATTCCGGTGGGGCACGTGGAGGCGGGCCTGCGCACGGGCGATATATACAGCCCGTGGCCGGAGGAGATGAACCGCATGATCACCGGTCGCATCGCTTCGCTGCACTTCGCGCCCACGGAGCGCGCCCGGCAGAACCTGTTGCGCGAGAATGTTGACGACAGCCACATCGCGGTGACGGGCAACACGGTGATCGACGCCCTGCAGACTGTGGTGGGGCGCATAAACGGCGACGAGGGGCTGTTCAGGCAACTTGACGCGGAGGTGGCGGCCATGGGCTACGACCCGCGACGGCTCGACGACGGCTCGGGGCGAAGGATGGTGCTGGTGACGGGGCACCGCCGCGAGAATTTCGGCGACGGTTTCCGCAACATCTGCATGGCCATCCGCGACATAGCGGAGGCGCACCCGGATGTGGATGTGGTGTATCCGATGCATTTGAATCCGAATGTGCGCCGGCCCATAGCGGAGCTGCTTGGCCATGAGGCGCTGGAGAATGTGCATCTCATCGAGCCGCTTGACTATCTGCCGTTTGTGCACATGATGCAGCGCTCGTATGTGATCCTGACCGACAGCGGCGGCATCCAGGAGGAGGCACCGTCGCTTGGAAAGCCTGTGCTGGTGATGCGCACGGTGACGGAGCGCCCGGAGGCTCTCGACGCGGGCACCATCCACCTGGTGGGCACCGACCGCCAGCTGATTGTGAACACGGTGGGACGTTTCCTTGACGACGCAGCCTATTACGCCGAGAACACCCGCCGCGCCAACCCCTACGGCGACGGCAACGCCTGCGCCCGCATCCTCGCTCGCCTGTAGCACCGACAGCGAACCGCAACTGCGCGCCGCCTGCTGCCCGAGCCTTCAGCGGGCGCGTTATGGGAATTCTGATTGGGCGAGTGCGAGCTATTTTAAACCACGAAGAAACGAAGAGAACGAAGAAGATTTAAGCGGGATCGCTGTGCTCGGCGAGTGACGGGCCCGCCTCCCGCTTCGCGGCATCGCCTTGGACGAAGTAACGAAGACCTTCGGGCAATGCGAGATAATGGGAGGCGGAATGGCTGAAGGCATTAATATGCGTTGATAGGCCGGATAGGCCCAATAAGCCTAATAGGCAGGGATGGATTGGTGGAGTGGATGGGGGTGGGCCTAATTTTTTACAATGATGTCAAGGTGCTCTTTGCTGCTTCGGCTTTGGGCTCGGGCTGCAGCTGCCCTCAGGAGAGGGTGGTTGATGGGGTGTTGTCTGGGATTGGGACGCCATTTCGCGTGTGTGTGGCGGATGTTCCTATGTCGGGTGGTGGGTCGTTGATGAGGAGGATGATGGGGCGGTTTCTGTCATAATTCTGGGTTTGGATTTTGCGCAGGAGGGCATGGTATGCTGTGCCGTCGGCTGTGCTTGGGGTGTATGCTTCGGGGAGGATTGGGAGGATGGGCCTGGGGTTGCGCCGGTGTCGGGTGGTGCGACAGCGGATGTGGATGATGATTAGGGGGATGGGGGAGTGGGAGACGGCTGGGGTGACGGCGCGGAGGACTTGGGAGAAGGCTGTCCGGCGGTTGTATGGGGAGTTGGTGCCGTAGTCCTGGGCGTCGAGGAGGAGTGCTGCGGAGAAGTTCTGGCCACGGACTCGGTCGATGTATCTGCCTGAGGCGGTGGGTCCGTAGAGGCGGTGATGGCGTTGCAGGGTCAGGGCGTCCTGGCGGCGGGGGGTTGCGAGGAGAACGGGGAAGGGTGCAGAAGTCTGGCGATTAATAAGCCCAATAGGCCCAATAGGCCCAAT
>JAXJRL010000068.1:0-11702 GCA_036310635.1 Muribaculaceae bacterium
ATGACTCCCGTGCGCCGGGGCTGCTCAATGTGCGCGATATCTGAATCTGTCCATTCTCGTCAAATAAATCTTTTCTATTTTAAGGTGTGAAATGGCTGGCTTACGGCCAAAATTTTGTAATTTCGCATCGTAATACATGCCTCTTCCATATTCGCCATGCAGAACCTGTTCAAAACACTCTTTTCCATAGCCGCCGCAGGTGCCATCACCGCGGCATTCGCCGCACAGGACGCCCCCAAGGGCCGCCTAGTGCTGATGCACACCAACGACACACACTCCCAGATTGACCCCCTCGAGGACGGCACCGCCGGCATACTGCGCCGCAAGGTGCTGGTTGACAGTATCCGCGCCGCCGAACCCAATGCGCTCCTCATCGATGCCGGCGACGCCGTGCAGGGAACACTCTTCTTCACCCTATACGGCGGCGAAGTGGAGAACCGCCTCATGGACTCGCTTGGCTACGACTACCGCATCCTGGGCAACCACGAGTTCGACAACGGCGCCGAGAAACTCGCCGAAAAGATAGCGCCGACCAAATCCACCTGGCTGTCAACCAACTACGACCTGACCGAATCGGCCCTCAACGGTCGCTTCCTGCCCTACGACATCCGCGAGGCAGGCGGCCGACGCATCGGCTTCATCGGCATAAACCTCAAGCCCGAAGGCATGATTTCGGAGGGTAACTACAACGGCGTCAAGTACCTGGACATGACGCGCGCCGCCAATTCCACCGCCTGGCACCTCAAGCACAACGAGAAGGTGGACCTGGTGGTGGCCATCACCCACATAGGCTATGCTCCCTCCGGCACCGGCACCAGCGACCGTGAGCTGGCGGCCGCATCAGAAGATATCGACATCATAATCGGCGGACACTCACATACATACATTGATCCCGAGCACCCGCAGACCGACAAGCCCTGGCTGGTGCCCAATGCCGCCGGCGACACCATCCTGGTCACCCAGACCGGAAAGAGCGGCCGCTTCCTGGGCGAAATCACCGTAGACCTGGCCACGCTCCGGCCCGACTACAAGCTCATCCCCGTGGACAAACGCCTCGATGCCAAAGTGTCGCCCGAGCTGGCTGCCGTCATTGAGCCTTACCGCGCCGGAGTGGACTCGCTCATGCGCGTTCCCATTGCCCGCAGCTCGCGAGCCCTCTCCAACTCCGACGACGCCCTGCTCAACTTCGTGGCCGACTACATCAAGCGCCGCGGCGACGAGCTGGCGCCCGGTGTTGACTTCGCCATCACCAACAAGGGCGGCATCCGCAAGGGCCTGCCAAAGGGCGGCGTGTCCGAGGGCATGATCATCAACATGCTGCCGTTCAACAACCGCGTGGAGGTGATCGAAATCCTCGGCAAGGACCTGCTCGAGAACTTCGACATCATGGCCCGTCAGGGCGGCAACGGCGTGTCGCGCGAAGTGCTCGCCACCTACAATCCCGCCACCGGCGCCTGCACCGAGGTGCTGATTTCCGGCCGCCCCATCGATCCCGCAAAAACCTACCGCATGGCCACCATCGACTATCTGGCCAACGGCGGCGACTATATGAAGCCCCTGACCCGAGGCAAGAAGATTGCCTCATCGCCTTCGATCCTGAGCAAGGACGTGGTCAAGTGGCTCCGCTCGCAGCGCCGCTACAACATCAACCCCGACGCCCGCACGCGCTTCAATGCCGCCAAGTGAGGGGGTAGGGGCGCAGCCACCCCATCCGCACGAAAAAAAACTTTAAATCTCACAAAAACCTGTTTCTAACCTGTTTCCTGCAGTGAAAAAAATTTCAGCCTTAGCCGTAGGCCTCCTCTGTGCCGCCGCGGCATTAGCCCAGTCGCCCATCACGCGCCTGGCGCAGTCGCCCGAAGCTCTCCACTGGGCCGACTCAGTTTACAACACCCTCTCCCAGCGTCAGCGCGTGGGACAGCTCATGTGCCCCAAGGCCGTGCCCACCCAGGGCAAAGTGTCGCGCGAGACCATCAAAAAACTCGTGCAGACCGAGGGCGTGGGCTCCATCCTATTCACCGAGGGCTCCATCGAACAGTATGCCGACCTGATCAACTACGCCCAGTCGCTCGCCAAGGTGCCCGTGATGTTCACCCTCGACGGTGAGTGGGGCCTGGCCATGCGCGTCAAGGACACCCCGCGCTTCCCGCACAACATCGCCGTGGGCGCCGTGACTGACGACAACCTCATCTACCAGTACGGCCGCGAGGTGGCACGCGAGTGCAACCTGCTGGGCATCCACGTCAACTTCGCCCCCGTGGCCGACGTGAACACCAACCCCGCCAACCCCGTGATCGGCTACCGCTCCTTCGGCTCCAATCCGCAGCGCGTGTCGCGCCAGGTGATTGCCTACTCGCGCGGCCTCGAGGACCTGGGCGTGCAGTCGGTGGCCAAGCATTTCCCCGGCCACGGCGACACCAACACCGACTCGCACAAGGCGCTCCCCGTGCTCAAGCACAGCAAGAAGCAGCTCGACGCCGTTGAACTGGTGCCGTTCTTCGACTACACCAAGGCCGGCCTCTCAGGCGTGATGATGGGACACATCAGCGTGCCCGCCATCGACAAGAAGGGCACAGCCACATCCATGACCCCCAAGGCTTATGACTACCTGCGCGACCACGTGGGCTTCAACGGCCTCATCTACACCGACGCCCTCGGCATGAAGGGCGCCATAGTGCCCGGCGGCGGCAACAAGGCCCTCGGCGCACTCCGCGCAGGTGCCGATGTGCTTGAGTGCGCCAACGCCCGCACCGACATCGACGCCATCATGACAGCCCTCAAGAGCGGCAAGCTCAAGGAGAGTGTAATCGCCGACCGTGTGAAGCGTGTGCTCGCCTACAAGTATGCCCTCGGCCTCAACCGTCCCCAGAGCGTTGACACCAAGAACCTGGCCGCACGCATCAACTCGCCCGAAGCCGAGGCCGTAAACCGCCGCCTCACCGCCGCCACCATGACCATCGCCCTCAACAACGGCGACCTCCTGCCCCTGCGCAACCTCGAGACCCGCTCCATCGCCGTGGTAAGCCTCGGCGCCAAGGCCCAGAACGGCTTCTCCGACTTCTGCCGCCGCTATGCCCCCGTCAAGCAGTTCGGCGCTCCCAAGGGCACCCTCAGCGCCGCCGACATGGCTGCCATCGCCAAGTGCAACACTGTGATCGTGGCCGTGTTCGACAACAAGGCCGCGACACAGGCCCAGTACCGCCTCATCAAGGAGAACGCTTCCACGGTCGACGTGTTCTTCATCGACCCCTTCAAGGCCTCGAAGTTCGTCAACGCCAAGGCCCCCAAGGGCGCCGTGCTCATGGCCTATGACAACACCCCCCTCGCCGGCGAATACGCCGCACAGGCTGTGTTCGGCGGCATCGACGTTACCGGCACTCTCCCCGCTCCCCTCGGCCACGTGGCCAAGGAAGGCTTCGGCGTGAAGACCGTCAAGACCCGCCTGGGCTATACATCGCCCGCCACCGTAGGCGACCCCTCGTCGCTCACTGACTCCATCGACGCCATCATGGGCCGCCTCCTCGCCGCCGACGCCACCCCCGGCGCACAGGTGCTCGTGGCACACAAGGGCAATGTGATCCTGGACAAGACTTACGGCAACGTGACCCGCGGCGGCGCCCCCGTCACCCCCTTCACCCTCTACGACCTGGCGTCCGTATCAAAGGCCATCGGCACCCTGCCCGGCGTGATGATGGCAGTGGACAGCGGCGTGGTAAAGCTCGACGAGCGCATGAGCACCTACATCCCCGGCCTGCGCAACACCAACAAGCAGGACCTCACCGTCCGCGAGTTCCTGTTCCACGAAACCGGCATCCCCGCCTCGCTCAATCTGTTCTACACCATGATTGACCCCAAGTCGTACACCGGCGAACTCATCACCTCCAAGCCCGACTCCATCCACAGCATCTACATCATGCCCGGAGCCTACGGCCACCGCGACGGCAAGCTGCGCACCGACATCCTCTCGCGCGAAAAGACCGACGAGTACTACATGCCCATCGCCGAAGGCATCTGGGGCTCACAGGCCACCTACGACACCATCATGCAGCGCCTCTACAACCAGCCCGTCAACCCCAAGAAGCCCTACAACTACTCGTGCCTCAACTTCTCCCTGCTCATGGACGCCGAACAGCATGCCACCGGACAGCCTCACATGGACTGGCTCACACGCCGCCTGTGGCGCCCCCTGGGCATGACCACCATGACCTACCGCCCCACGCTCTCGCAGCCCCTCGAGGCCATAGCGCCCACTGAGAACGACACTTACCTGCGCCGACAGATGGTGCACGGCTACGTTCACGACGAGCTCGCCGCCTTCTCGGGCGGTGTGCAGGGCAACGCCGGCCTCTTCGCCAATGCCGACGACATCGCCAAGATGTGCCAGATGTGGCTCAACCGCGGCAAGTACGGCGGCCAGCAGCTCATCGGCGAGGAAGTGGTGGAGACTTTCATCACAGAGAAGAGCCCCACATGCCGCCGCGGTCTGGGCTTCGACAAGCCCGACACCGTCCACCTCGACTGGTCGCCCACATGCGACGAGGCCGGTCCCCAGGTGTTCGGCCACCTCGGCTTCACAGGCACAGTGTTCTGGGTTGACCCCAAGAACGAAATCATCTTCGTGTTCCTCACCAACCGCGTCAACCCCACCCGCGACACCCCCGTGTTCAACAACTTCGGCATCCGTCCCGACCTGTTCCGCATGGTCCTCAAGCAGCTCGGCGCCGACTGGTACCCCGACAAGGCCGCAGAAACCAAGTAACACTGCAACCGGCTGACAATCAGCATATCCCCACCGAGCGGTGCCCCGGCCTTGAGCCGCGGGCACCGCTTTAACCAAATATTAAGTGGTTCACGTCCAACATTCTGGGCCGTCCTTGCGTTAAGTAAGTGTTCGAATTAAATTTATGTGATATACGCAGTTTCACGATTAATCAACAAACATTTTCCAATATTCAACAGGTACATCTCTAACCATCCAAAATTAACGCTTACAGTCATGATACATATCCGCTCACTCCGCTCCTCGGCCGCCCACATCGTTGGCGGTATGGCAGTTGCCGCAATGCTGTCGGCCTGCACCGAGCCCTCCGGCAATGACGCCCAGATGGCTTTCGACACCTATGCCGTGGGCCGCTGCTTCGCCCTCGAAGGCTCGGCCAAAGTCTTCCAGCAGGACTCCGATCTCACTTACGCCGATTCCGTGTCGCTCATCCTTCCCCTGCGCCTGCAGAACTGCAACGTGCAGCCCCTGCGCGACACCATCACCTCCTACGCCCTCGGCGTGACCGGCAAGCCCATCCTTCCCTCCATCAACGAGTACATAGAGCGCAGCGCACAGCAGGTTGGCTTCAAGACCAAGCCCGTCAACAGCCGCGCCGCAGCCATAATGGCGCCCTCGTTCGACATTGTCAGCGGCTTTGTGGCCTACATGAGCCCCGAGGTGCTTGTGTACTGCGTGCGCACCGAGAGCCAGCGTGCCGGCGCCGCCCACGGCATGACCGTGCGCCGCTACATCAACTATCTGCTCCGCGGACAGGGCAAAGTGCTCACCCTCACCAGCCTCTTCACCCCCGAAGGCCTCAAACAGCTCCCCGACCGCATAGCCGAGCAGGCACTCTCGCTCAGCGACATAATCGGCCCAACATCGGTCGACGGTCTGCCTGCAAACGACAATTTCTACCTCTCTTCAGAGGGCGAGATAGTCTTCTCGTACCAGCCCTACGAAATCGCCTCCTATGCTCAGGGCACCATCGACATCCCCTTCTATCCCTACGAGCTCTCCGACCTGATGACCCCCGAGGCAATCGACATCTTCAACCTCGCCGACCTCGAGAACTGACACCGTGTCACGCGCATACAACGAATGGCGCCGCAACTCCGTCCGGGAGTGCGGCGCCATTTGTGTGATGACGGGCGCTTGCAGTCAGAACTTGTAGCCCACGCCGAACCGAAGCATGCCGGTCTGGTTGGGTCCTTTCTGGGCATATATGCTTATGCCGCTGATTCTTAACAATGTTCCGGTTTGCTTATAAGGGTCAGAAGCGCTCGTGGCGGGGTGTCTTCTCGACGGGCTGCCAGCGGTAAAGGCGGTCGGAGGGACGCACTTTCACCGGCACGCGGATGCTGAACGAGTCGCCTTTCACGGCGCGCTCCACTGACTTGCATCCCACCTGGATGTCGTCGACGGTGAGGATGACGGCGCCGGTGGTGGGTCCGGTAATCACCACTTCGTCGCCTACGCACAGTTCGCCGGCTTCGAGCAGGAACTCGCCCACGCCTATCTTTGAGAAATACTTTACGCCCTTGGCCACATACTGCTTGACGCGTGTGGCGCTCGATCCGTACTTGTGCGACCACTCGCCCAGGCGCTGCCCCTGGTAGTAGCCGTCCCAGAATCCGCGGTTGAATATCTTTTCGAGTCGGGCATCCCACTCGGCAATGCGTTCGTCGCCGTATGTGCCGTCGGCTATGGCCCGGACGGCCTGGCTGTAGCACTCCACGGCCTCGCGCACGTATTCGGGACCGCGGGCACGGCCTTCTATCTTGAGCACGCTCACTCCGGCGTCGATGAGTTTGTTCAGGAAGTGGATGGTCTTGAGGTCTTTGGGCGACATCAGGTACTTGTTGTCCACCTCTATCTGCTGGCCGGTGTCGGAATCGGTGAGGGTGTAGGCGCGGCGGCAGATCTGGGTGCAGGCTCCGCGGTTGGCGGACGTGCCCATCTGGTGGAGGGACATGTAGCACTTGCCGGAGACGGCCATGCACAGCGCGCCGTGGCAGAACATCTCGATGCGCACCTGCTGTCCGTGGGGGCCGCACAGGTTCTCGTCAACGATGCGGCGGTGTATCTCGGCCACCTGGTCCATGCTCAGCTCGCGTGCCAGCACCACCACGTCGGCATACTGGGCGTAGAAGCGCAGTGTCTCGAAGTTCGACACGTTGGCCTGGGTGGATATGTGCACCTCCACGTCATGCTGACGGGCGTAGAGGATTATGGCCATGTCGGAGGCTATGATGGCGTCCACGCCGGCCTCCTTGGCGGCCAGCACGGCGTTGTGTGCGGCCTCGAGGTCGCGGTCGTAGAGGATGATGTTGAGTGTGAGATATGTTTTTACGCCGGCCTGGCGGCAGGTGTCGGCTATGTTGCGCAGGTCGTCGAGGGTGAAGTTCACGCTTGAGCGCGAGCGCATGTTCAGCTCGCCGATTCCGAAGTAAACGGCGTCGGCGCCGGCGGCTATGGCTGCGTGGAGCGACTCGTAGGAGCCCACCGGGGCCATTATCTCTATGTCTTTTCGCTGCATCTGTGGCTCGGGAAATGTGTGTGGGTGAGTGGGTATGGTTACAGAGGTGTATAAACGGTTACAGGCCAACAGGCGCGGGGCCTGTCGGCCCGATGTTTTCGGCCGTGGCTGGGGTGGGGCGGGCGCGCACTCACAGCGGTGGGTGCGCTGCCTCGCTCATGTGCCCGTGGTGTGTGGGGAAATGGTGTGCCTGTCCGCTGCGGATCAGTCGCCCATCGAACCGGGATCGGTGGCAACGGGGTTCTCGCCGGCGTTCTCTACCTCGGTGGCAAAGGTGTTGGCGGGAGTTGCGGGAGCCGGAGCCTCTTTGGCGGTGGTGCGCACGGCGTTGGCGCCCTGGGGCTTGGGCATGGTGTAGGCCGAAGCGATTGACAGGATCAGGATGAGGGCTGCCAGGGTCCATGTGGCCTTCTCGAGGAAGGTGTTGGTGCCGCGGACGCCCAGCACCTGGTTGCCGCCGCCGAACTGTGACGACAGGCCGCCGCCCTTCGACTTCTGGATGAGCACTATGCCGATCATGGCGATGGCTACGAGCACTGTGAGTACGATTACTATGATATACATTTTCTCAGATATAGTTTTGTTGGTTTTAGCTTGCGCTAAAAGTGGTTTTTATTCGGTTTGTGTGCAATGCGCTGTGGCACAAAGCGTTGCGGCGGCGTCATGCGTCTGTTGCGCCATGCTGCCGCGCTTTGCGGGCCTTCTCTATGGCTATCAGCTTCTTGAGGAACCGCAATTGGTCTGCAAAGTAAACACTTTTTTCCGGATTATTCAAGTTTAATTCCGAAATAATCTCGTAGGCACGCTCGTAGCGGTGCTGTTTTATGTATACTTTGGCAAGGCTTTCGCTGAGCGACGACGAGCGTGTGCCGGCGGCGGGACGCTGTGCCGCGGGAGCCGGCTTTGGTTCCGGCTTGGGCTCGGCGGGAGCCTTTGGCGGCCTGGGAGCAGGCTGGATGTGCTGCGCGGGCTGTCCGGGCACGTGCACGCATGGTATCTGGGGCGGCGTCACGGGCACCGGCGGCATGCCGGGCACATCGGGGCAGGTGGTCTCTGGCACGGCCGGGGCTGTCGCTGTCGGGCGGGCCGGCGCCTGCGGCTCGGGCATCTCCGCTGCCGGGGCCTGGCTCAGGAAGGCGTCGAGGAGGGCGTCCTGCTCGCTTTTGGGCCCTGCCGGTGCAGTAGGGGCTTCTTTCTCCTGCTGCTCGAGCACGGTGGCATAGTCGGCGGTGGGGTGGAATATGAGTCGCTCCAGCAGCGCCGTTTCCTGCTCAGACTGGTGTCCGTACACGTTCAGGAAGGTGTCGATGGCGTCGACGGTGCTTATCCCCTCGCGGGCGGCCTTGGGCGGATACATATGTGCCCAGTCGTCGCCTCCAAGGTCCACGTAAGCGGCCACGGCGTCGGCATCGGCGGCGTTGAGGGCCACCTGGCGCTTCAGCGCCAGGGCTTCGTCGGCACCGAGGTCGGCATAGCTGTGCTTGAGCCGTTCCATGGCCGGCAGTATGTAGTAGGGATGGTCCGCTGGTGCCTTCATCGCTCCGGGTTTTGCTGTGGGGTTGTTTACTTATGTTATTTGTCTCTCAGGTGCTTACCAGTTGCCGAGAGTGGCATTGAAAATCAGGTCTACGAGTTCCTTGCTTATCTCCTGGCAGAGCTGGTCCTGGACGTCCACCAGCAGTTCGGTGGCGTCAAAGTCGCGATAGGCCGAGAAGCTCTGGTCTATGTTGTTCTTGTCGTTCTTGTTGTCGGTGTACTTTACGCGCACGGTGATGGTGAGGCGTGTCTTGCTGGCGTAGGCGTCCTCGGTGACGGCCTGGGGCGACAGGTTGTAGCCTGTGATCTCGCCCTCCATCATCAGGTCGCTGGCGCCGTCGGTGGTCTGCAGGCGCGTGTTGCGCTGTATGTAGTCCAGGAGCTCGTTCTCGAAAGTCTGCTGCAGCGGGGCGTAGACCAGCGCGGCGCGGATGGGGAACTCGGACACGTGGATGGTTTTGTACACCGAGTAGTCGATGGATGAGCCGTTGAGGGTGTAGCGGGGAATGCAACCGGTGGTGCCCATGGCCATGAACAGAGCTATGAGCAGGGCGCGTGCGGCCCGTGTGGTGCTGAGGTGTTTGAGTATGCGCATAGGGTTCATGGTGAGGGTCATTCTATTCCGTATTCGCGGATTTTGCGGTAAAGGGTTCGCTCGGAGATGCCCAGGGCTTCGGCTGCGGCCTTGCGTCGGCCGTCGGCGCGGCGCAGGGCCTCGACTATGGCCGCGCGCTCGTCGGGTTGGGCGGTGGGCTCCAGAGGTTTGAGGTCGCGCAGAAGCGGCGCCGGCAGGTGGGGCATGGGCGCGGAGGCGGGCTGTGAGGGCTGCGACACCTCCACGGCGTCGGTGAGCGGCGTCTCGTCGAGGCGCGCCGTCAGTTCGTCGATGCGGTTGCGCAGGTTGAATATCATGTTGAAGAGCATCTCGCGCTCGCGTTCGTAGGAGTGCTCGCCGCCGGGACGTGCCGGGGTGTACTCGGCCGAGCCGCTGGGCGGGTACTGCGCCAGGGTTTCGGCATTGACAGTGTGTCCGGCCTCGAAGAGTGCCACCTGCTCCACCACGTTCTTGAGCTGGCGCACGTTGCCGGGCCAGCGGTAGCGCAGCATGGTGATGCGGGCCGAGTCGTCGAAGGTCACCTCGGGGGTCATGTACTTCTCGGAGAATGCGCTCAGGAAGCGTCGCGCCAGGAGCATGATGTCGTTGCCGCGCTCGCGCAGGGGCGGCACGGAGATCTGCACGGTGCTGAGGCGGTAGAACAGGTCTTCGCGGAACTTGCCCTCGGCTATGGCGCGGGGCAGATCAACGTTGGTGGCTGCCACTACGCGTATGTTGGTCTTCTGCACGGTGCTTGAGCCCACCTTCATAAACTCGCCGCTCTCCAGCACGCGCAGCAGGCGCGCCTGTGTGGGCAGCGGCAGCTCGGCCACTTCGTCCAGGAATATTGTGCCGCCGTCGGCCTCCTCGAAGTAGCCCTTGCGCGAGGCCACAGCGCCGGTGAAGGCTCCCTTCTCGTGGCCGAACAGCTCGGAGTCGATGGTGCCCTCGGGGATGGCGCCGCAGTTCACGGCTATGTATTTGGCGTGTTTGCGGGCGCTGTTGGCGTGGATGATCTGGGGGAAGAACTCCTTGCCGGTGCCGCTTTCGCCGGTGATGAGCACGGACAGGTCGATGGGCGCCACCATCACAGCGCGGCGCACGGCGGCATTCAGCGCCGGGGCGTTGCCCACGATGCCGAATCGCTGCTTGGCTCGCACCACTTCGGGCTGTGCGTCGGCGTTGGTGATTATGTCTCGGTTCAGCGGCATTTGCGCAGTTCGTATGTTTTGCTTTTCAGGAATCGTCCCAGCTCCTCCACGCTGCCGGCATGGCGGCGCTGCTCTTCGACGCTGATGGGGTCGCCGATGCTGATGTGGATGGTGCTGTGGCAGCGGCGCCACACCTCGCGGGGCAGGCGCAGGGTGCGCAGCTGCCAGCTGATGATGCCCAGGATGTTGAAGAACAGGGAGTTCGACCCATGGAAATAGATGGGGATGACGGGCACTTTCAGCTTGTCGATGAGGCGTATCACCGACGACTGCCACTCGCGGTCCTCAAGGCGCAGATGGCGGTTCACCTTGCTCACGGCGCCGGCGGGGAAGAATCCCAGTCCGTGGCCGCCTTTCACCTGGTCGATGGCCTCCTTGATGCCGCGCATCGACACGGCCTTCTTCTTGGGGTCGCTGCTGGCCAGGGCGTCAACGGCAATGAAGTTGGGGTTCATGGCGGTGATGCGGCCCAGGATCATGTTTACCATCACCTTGTAGTCGGGGCGGTGGCTGGCAACCAGGTCGATGAGCGAGATGCCGTCGAGGGCGCCGAAGGGGTGGTTGCTCACGGTGATGAACGCTCCCTCGGGCAGATGGTCGAGCACCTGCTCGTTGTCCACGCGCAGCTTTATGTCGAAATCGTGCAGCAGGGCGTGGGTGAAGGGCTGTCCGGGAGTGTCGAAATGCTTGTCGTGGATGGCGTTCACGCGGTCCACATAGAGCCAGTGGAGCAGACGGTTCACCAGTTTGCGGTGGCCGGCCAGCTTGGGCACCATCTCGATCACGTCGTCGGCATCGAGCACGGTGCGCTTCACGGGCTTGTCAGCCGTGGGCTCGGCTACTGTATTAGTATTTGTTGTGTCTTGCAACATGTTGTGTTCCAGTGAATAATGATTGGTGGAAGCGGCTCGCTGCGGCCCCCTGCCACGGTTGCGGGCACACGGGAGCCGTGGTGCGGAGGCACCACTTCAGCGCAAAGTTACAAAAAAATCCCCGTAACTCCCACTCCCATCCCCTTTTTCGCACTCCGGTGGAGCGGTTTTCCACATCGTGGATATG
>JAXJRL010000069.1:0-19266 GCA_036310635.1 Muribaculaceae bacterium
CTGACTACGGATCAGAAGGTTACAGGTTTGAATCCTGTATGAGTCACCACCCTACCGAGGAGCAGCAATCTTTTGCCGCTCCTCATTTTTTTGTCCCCCCAAAACACATAGCATCCGGACCGGACGCCAGCGGCAACAAGCCGTCAGCACCCGGTCCGGATGTTTTTCTACACTGCAGCCTACGCCTTGTCGGCAGGCGCGGCACCATCTTCGGAAGTCGCCTCGGAGCCGCCGTCAGCAGGCACTGCGGCCGGCGCGGATGCCTTCTGACCCTTGCTGGCAAACACGCGGCTCAGGTATTTCTCCTGGAAATTCTGAAGCAACTCCCAGAAGTTGGGCACAAACAGCGTGCCGACAACCGCGTTGACCGCCATGCCGAACACCACGGCCGTGCCCAGCGACACACGCGAGGCCGCGCCCGCACCCGTGGCAAACAGCATGGGCATCACGCCGAACACAAACGCCAGCGCCGTCATCATGATGGGACGGAAGCGCACATTGCCGGCCTCCTGCGCCGCTTGGCGCACCGGCATGCCCTGACGCCGATAGTCCATGGCATACTCCACAATCAGAATCGCATTCTTGGCCGACATACCCAGCAGCAGAATGATGCCGATCTGAGTGTAGATGCTTATGCTCTGACCCATCAGTATGCAGCCCAGCACAGTGCCCAGGATGGCCGTCGGCGTGGTGATGACCACCGCCACAGGGTCGGTCCACGACTCATACTGCGCCGCCAGCACCAGGATGGTGATGATGATGGCGAACAGCAGCACCATCGTGATGGTGGTGCCCGCCTGCGTCTCCTGGTAGGCCTCACCGGTCCACGCATAGCTGTAGTTGTCGCCGGCCACATCTTTCAGCAACTCCTCCATGGCCTTGATGGCGTCGCTCGAGCTGACACCCTTGGCCGGAGTGCCGGTCACCGACGCCGTGTTGTACATATTGTAACGGCTCACCGAAGCCTGGCCCATGACCGGTTCAACGGTGGCAAAGGTGCTGAACGGCACCATGTCGCCGTTCTGGTTGCGAACAGACAGACTGAGCACGTCCTGCGGATTGGCGCGCGCCGACGCCGCACTGCCTATCTGCACCTGGTAAACACGCCCGAACTCCACAAAGTCGTTCACATAGCTGCCGCCGATGAACGACGACAAGGTGGTGTACACATCGCTGATGGTCAGATTGGCCATCTTCACCTTGTCGCGGTCTATGTTCACACTGAACTGCGGCACATCCCCCTGGTAGAGCGAGGTAACCGAGGCCAGGCGCGGATCCTTGGCCGCACCCTCCACCATGCCCTGCACCACCTTCTGCATCTGCGCGGCGCCCAGGTTGTTGATGTCCAGAATCTGCATCTCCTCGCCCGAACTCATGCCCAGGCCGGGGATGGCCGGAGGATTGATGGAGAACACCACGCCCTCCTGACATGCCGCGCCCAGCTCGTCGGCCTGCGCAATTATGCGGTCCACGCCTTCCTTGCTGCCGCGTTCATTCCACGGCTTCAGCACCACGAACATAGAGCCCAGGTTGCTGCCCGCGCCGCCGGCCAGGAAGCTCTGGCCCGATACCGACAGCACATGGTCAACGCCGGGAATCTGCCCGATCTGCGCGCTCAGACTGTTCACAACCGAGTCCGTGCGCTCAACCGAGGCGCCCGTGGGCAGCTGCACCGAGGTCATGAAGTAACCCATGTCCTCCTGCGGCACATAACTCGTAGGCCATTTCTCAAATCCATAGAACGCAGCCAGTATGATGGCGAAGAACACCGCCAGCGCCAGACCAGGTCTGCGCAGCATGCGGCCCACCATGCCGTTGTATGAGCCCAGCAGCTTGCCGAAAACCTTGTTGAACCACACGAACAGGAAGAACCGTGTCTGCTTCCTCGGCGTGAGGAACAGCGCGCACATGGCCGGCGTGAACGTCAGCGCGTTAAAGCCCGAGAACGCCGTCGACACCGCGATGGTCAGCGCGAACTGCTTGTACAGCTCGCCCGTGATGCCCGATATGAACGCCGTGGGGATGAACACCGACAGAAGCACCAGCACCTCGCCGATGACCGGGCCCTGCAGCTCGCCCATCGCCTTGATGGCAGCGTCGTGTGGCGACAACCCCTTGTCGACAAGGCGCGAGCAGTCCTCCACCACCACTATCGCGTCGTCCACCACAATGGCTATGGCAAGCACCAGGCCGAACAGCGTCAGCGTGTTGATGGTGAAGCCCATAAGCTTCATCACCGCAAAAGTCGCTATCAGCGACACCGGAATGGTGATCATCGGGATTATAACCGCACGCCAGTTCTGAAGGAACAGCAGGATCACTATCATCACAATCAGCGTGGTCTCCAGGAAGGTGACCAGCAGCTCGTCGATCGACGCCTCCACAAAGTTGGTGGTGTCCATCACCACCTCATAGTGCACGCCCGGCGGGAAATACTGCTGCAGCTCGGCCAGACGCGCCTTCACCTTGTTGGCCACGTCGAGCGCGTTGGCGCCCGGCAGCTGCTGTATGGCTATCAGTGCGCACTCCTCGCCCGACATGCGGGCCACCTGCCCGTACGACTGGCTGCCCAGGTCCACCCTGGCCACGTCGCCCAGGCGCAGCAGCGAGCCGTCCTCGCCCGTCCGCAGTATGATGTTGGCAAACTCCTCCGGAGTCTTCAGGCGTCCCTGCGATGTGATTGTGAACTGGAACTGCGTGTCAGTCTGGTCCGGCGGAGCGCCCACCGAGCCGCCCGACACGGCCATGTTCTGGCTCTGGATCATCCCCATCACATCCTGCGGCGTCAGTCCGCGCACCTGCATCTTCTCCGGATCCAGCCATATGCGCATCGAGTATGTGCCCGCACCGAAAGCGCCAACACCGCCCACGCCCGGCACACGAGCCAGCTCGTCCACCAGGTTCAGCTTGGCATAGTTGGTGAGATACAGCGCGCTGTAGCGCGACGGATCGTCGCTCTTCAGCGACAGGAACAGCACTATGTTCGACGACTCCGAGATAACCTGGATGCCCTCCTGCTTGACAGTGGTGGGCAGGCCGGCCTCGGCGAGCGCTATGCGGTTCTGCACCTTCACGGTGGCCATGTCCAGGTCAGTGCCGTTCTCGAATGTGATGGTGAGCGAATACGAGCCGTCCGAACCCGAGTTCGAGCTCATGTACATCATGCCCTCGGTGCCGTTCACCTGCTCCTCGATGGGCACGCCCACGGTCTCCGCCACGGTCTTGGCGTCGGCACCCGGATACGATGCGTGCACCATCACCGTCGGAGGCGTGATGTTTGGAAACTGCGCCACCGGCAGAGTCCTGACCGTGATCAGGCCCGCCAGCACCATGATGATGGCAAGCACAGTGGCGAATATCGGACGATTTATAAAGAATTTTGACAGCATGCTCTTGAATCTTGGATAAGTAAGTGGTCAATTTATCGGCCTCAGCGCGTCAGGCGCGGCTTCACGGTCATACCGTCGCGCACTTTCAGCAGCGCCTTGGTCACATATCGCTCGCCCGGCTTCAGACCCTTGGTCACCACCCTGAGCGTGTCCTGCACCAGCTCGCCAACCTCGATCGGAGTGTACACCACCCGGTTCGAGTCGTTGACCACATACACATATTTGCCCAGCTGGTCCGACCCTATCGACGCGTCCTTCACCAGCATGGCCTTCTGCATCACCGCATTGGGCATGTGTATCTTGCAGTACATGCCGCTGCGCAGCTCGCCGTAAGTGTTCTTGATGTCGGCCTGCATCTGCATCGAGCCGGTCGACTTGTCGATGGCCGGAGCCACATACGACAGATCGGCCGTATACGTGTGCGGCAGCGGCGAGTCGAAGGTGATGGGTATGCGCTTCATGTCGACGGCCATACCCGGATCGGCGCGGTTGGCCTTGATCTCCGCCAGCTCCTTCTCGTCGATGTTGAAGTTCACGCTCACCACCGCGTCGTCATAGATGGTGGCCAGCACCACCGGTGCGCCCGCACCGCTCAGGTACGACCCGTTGTCGTAGTTGGCCTTGCTCACATGGCCGTCGAACGGAGCACGTATCGTGCAGTAGCTCAGCGTGGTCTGCGCACTCTGCAGCCGGCTCTTGGCGCTCTCTATCGCTGCCAGGTCGGCCTCCATCGCGTTCTTGGACTGGAGCACCTCCATGCGGCTCACAGCGTCGCTCTCAAGCGCCTTCTCCATCGCCGCATAGTTCTTCGACGTGTACGCGTAGCCCGACTGCGCGCTCTCCAGGTCGGCCTTGGCCTGGCGCACCGCGTCGGCATACTGCGTGCTCTCTATGGTGAACAGCACAGTGCCCTGACGCACAAAGTCGCCGCTCGTGTAGTTCTTGCTCCTAAGATAGCCGTTCACACGCGCCACCAGGTCAACCGACCGGTTCGCAGTCAGATAACCCGGATAAACCTTGTGAATTGTCACTGAATCCGTGGTCACGGCGGCCACGTCTATTTCAGGTGTCTGCGCCTCGGGGCGTTCGGCCTTGCGGTGGCACGAGCTCGCGCCTATCAGCGCGGCGGCGAGCATTGCCATGGCGGGTATGTTGTAGTTCATGTGTTTCATGTCCGATGCATGTATATGGTTGTGTGTGTATGTTCAGTATTCCGTGTCGGCCTGGCCGTAGCCCAGAGCCTTGTACAGGCTTATCAGCGACGACAGTGCCTGGCCCTTGGCCACTATCAGCGTGTTCACGTTCTCCAGATAGCTCATCTGCGCGTCAGCCACGTTTATGTAGGGCGACAGGCCGTTCTTGTAGTTGCTCAGCGCGCGCCGGTCGTAGCCCGCCGACGCCTCCACCAGCTTCTCCAGCGAGTCAATGTAGCGCAGCTCTGTCAGATAGTTGCTCATGGCGTTGTCAGCCTCCTGGACGGCAGTCAGCACCGCCAGATTGTAGTTGTCCACCGCGTTTCGCAGCGCGTCCTTGGCGCTCTGCGTGGCATAGCGCCGCGACAGGCCGTCGAACAGCGTCCAGCTCAGCGTCGGCGCCACTGTCCAGCTGAAACTCTTGCCGCTGAACAGGTCGCCGCCATTGTGCGCCACGGTCCCCGCCTCGGCGCTGACCGACAGCGTCGGCAGCCAGTCCTTGCGAGCAATGCCCAGTTGCGCCGCCGCCACATCTATCTGATGCTCGGCCTGGCGCACATCCGGCCGGCGGCGTATCATCTCCGCAGGCGTCCCGGCCTCCACCAGCTGCACATATCCCGGCAGCGCGCGGCGGGGCTCCAGCACCGCCCGCAGCGAATCGGCAGGCGCCGCAAGAAGCACCGATATGGCATTCACGCCGTTGTGTATGTGTCCTTCCAGAAGCGGTATCTGCGCTATTGTCGTGTAGTACACCTGGCGGGCCTGCTCCACATCCATCATCGATGCCAGCCCCACCTCGTGACGCGCCTCGGCTATGCGCAGCGCCGTGTCCTGACGCAGCGCGTGCTGACGCGCCACATCCAGCTCGGCCTGCATCACTCGCAGGTTCACGTAAGCGTCGGCAATCTCCGCGGCCAGCGCGGTCTCAACGCCGGCTCGCTCGGCACGGCTCACTCGCACATTGGCCTCGCCTTCCTTCACACGGCTCCTGATCTTGCCGAACACGTCTATCTCCCAGCTCAGCTGTGCGCCTACGTTGAAGTAGCCGATGTCCGTGGGCTCGCCGTGCCGGCTCATCTGCCGCCCGGAGTTGCGCCCGCGCGTATAGGACGCCGACAGACCTATCTGTGGAAAATAAGCCGCCCGGGCCTGGCCCACGGCGGCGCGTGCCATGTCTATGCGACGCGTGGCCATAGCCATGTCGTAGTTGGCGCTAAGCCCCGTGGCAACGAGCGAGTCAAGCAGCGGGTCGCCGAAGCGCGTCCACCACGCCGTTTCCTCAACAGCCGTAGCAGCCGTAGCCGACACTTCCTTGCCGCCGGCCAGCCCCCATCGC
Organism: Muribaculaceae bacterium; assembly: GCA_036310635.1. Classification (GTDB taxonomy): domain Bacteria; phylum Bacteroidota; class Bacteroidia; order Bacteroidales; family Muribaculaceae; genus CAG-873. Next base: position 5,919 of record JAXJRL010000069.1, read on the forward strand.
TCGGGCACACCCTTGCCGTCATAAGGCCCGGAGGCATAGGCCGAGGCGCCCCCGAGGAGAGCCAGTGCCATTACTATCAGTGATTTGTGCATCGTAAAAAAAGATATTTGTTTCTGTAAGTGTTGAATTCCGGTCATGACCTGCGGCCCCGATCGGCCCAAACTAGTCCAAAACCCTCATATATAATATAAACTTGTAATCCCCCCTTTTGGTTCGCCTCACCCTCCCCACAAGCCCCACCACTCCAGCCATCCCCACAATCCCGGCCATCCCAGTCGGCTCAGGAGGCCCAGCAGACCCAGCCGTCCCAGCAAAAATCACCAAAAAGGTTGTACGCATCCAACCTTTTCGCCTTTTAATAAGTGCTCGCTTAATCCTCTTAACCCTTCTTAATCCCTGTCTTTTGGCCATTTGGCCAAAAAACCGTACCTTTGCACTTCCCATCAGAGTTTCTGCACCTTTTTCCCCGAAGATGGTGCGCCATCTTTTTCATGCTTTCTATTGCTTTAATGGATCTCGACACAATAGGTCAATATATCGTGGCGGTGGCCGATTTCATTTGCGGCTATCCGCTGTTTTTCTTGCTCATAGGCGGTGGCCTCTTCCTGTTCATCGCCTCCGGAGCCGTCAGCATCCGCAGGTTGCCACATAGCATCCGCGCCCTCCGCACCAACAAGGCCGACAAGGCATCCGGACAGATTTCCTCCCTCCAGGCGCTCATGTCGGCAGTGGCCGGAACCGTCGGTCTCGGCAACATCGCCGGCGTGGCCATCGCCCTGGTGGTCGGCGGCCCCGGAGCCATCTTCTGGATGTGGGTCAGCGCCATGGTCGGCATGTGCACCAAGTACCACGAGGGCACCCTCGCCGTCATGTACCGCGGCACAGGCCCCGACGGCAAGCGCCGCGGAGGCATGATGTACGTCATCGAGCAGGCACTCGGCCCGCGCTGGAAGCCCCTTGCCGTCATCTTCGCCTTCGCCGGAATGTTCGGCACCCTCTGCATCATCAACGCCAACCAGCTCACCGAAGCCCTCGTGGCCGGCGTCACCACCCCCCAGGCCATCGAGCAGAGCACAGCCATGTCAGCCCTCGGCAGCCTCACCGGCCTCGGTGCCGTCGGCGCCCTCCGCCTCATCATCGGCCTGGGCATAGCCCTCGTAGTGGCCATCGTCGTCCTCCGCGGCGTCACTCGCATCGCCCATGTTGCCTCGGTCCTCGTTCCCTTCATGGTGGGCGTATACTTCCTCATGGTGCTCTACATCATCGCCACCAACCTGGGCCGCGTGCCCCACGTCATCACCTCCATCTTCACCGAAGCCTTCAACCTCCGCGCCGGATTCGGAGCCCTCGCAGGCATCGCCGTCATCGGCGCACGTCGTGCCGCCCTCGTCAACGACGCCGGCATCGGCACCGCCTCCATCATGCACGGTGCCAGCAGCAACAACGAGCCCGTCCGCGAAGGCCTCGTCGCCATGCTCGGCCCCATGCTCGACTCCGGCCTCGTATGCACCCTCACAGCCCTGGCACTGCTCCTTGTCGGCGACTTCAGCAACGTGGAGGGCGTCAAGGGCCTCGAGATAGCCATGGACGCCTTCGGCCGCTCCATCCCCGGCGGCGAGTACCTCCTACTCTTCGTGGTGCTCTGCTTCGCGCTCTCATCCATGTTCAGCTATTCATACTACGGCACCCAGTGCGCCACCTACCTCGTGGGCGAGCGCCGAGCCCGGTACTACACCTGGGCCTACATCGCTTCCCTCGCCGTGTTCGCCGTAGTTCCCCTCGGCATCGCCGTCAGCATGACCGACCTCTTCTACGCATGCATGGCATTCCCCGCCATGTTCACCATCATCATCCTCTCGGGTCGCGTCCGCAGCGCCACCCGCCGGTATTTCTCCGTCAACGACAAATCCTCTAAATAATGCTTAGCTTCATCATCTGGGACGTTGACCCCATGCTGGTCGACTCCTTCGTCAAAATCCGCTGGTACGGCCTGATGTTCGCACTCGGCTTCTGGATCGGTTACAACATTGTCGACAAGATGTTCCGACGCGAAGGCGCCCCCGAGAAATGGCTCGGCGCCCTCCTCCTCTGGACCGTAGCCGGAACCCTCATCGGCGCTCGACTCGGCCACGTCTTCTTCTACGAGTGGGACTACTACTCACAGCACACCGACCAGATATGGCGCATCTGGGAAGGCGGCCTCGCAAGCCACGGAGGCACCATCGGCATCATCATCGGCGTCCTCCTCTTCTCCCTGATCACCACCAAGCGCTCCCCCCTCTGGACTTTTGACCGTCTCGTCATCCCCATCGCCCTCGTCGGAGCCATGATCCGCATCGGCAACCTGATGAACAGCGAAATCTACGGCGGACCCACTTCCCTGCCCTGGGGCTTTGTCTTCGTCCGCGGCCACGAGTACCCCGGCCTGCCCTGCCACCCCACCCAGATCTACGAAGCCCTCTGCTACGTGGCCCTCTTCGGCCTCCTCATGTGGATGTACTGGAAGAAAAACGCACAGCAGCGCCCCGGCCTCATCTTCGGCACCTTCCTCACCATCCTCTTCGGCTGCCGCTTCATCATCGAGTTCATCAAGAACGACCAGGTGGCGCGCGAGGCCACAATGACCCTCAACCTCGGACAGCAGCTCTCCCTCCCCTTCATCGCCCTCGGCATCTTCATGATCATCTGGGCCATGTCCCACCCCAAGGTCCCCCTCACCTTCCGCAAAGAGAACCGCCAGTCGCCCCAAAAGGCCTGACCATCAACGCATACCCAAACAGAAGCCGCCCCGGCACGCTTGTTTTGCGTGTCGGGGCGGCCGTGCAGAATTATATAACATTCAACCGTTCATGGGGGAAATGTTCATAATATTTAGGGATCCGTTCAATTCTTATTTTTCATACTCCACATAGGTGGAACCGAAGATGTTGTAGCCGATGGCCTCGGTGATGTAGCGCACGGCGCGGGCGCCCTTCTTCGAGCGGCCATGCTTGCCCACTTCGGGCGCATAAGCGGCTATGGCACCCAGGCCGGGCATCACTGCCACCACCATGCCGCCGAAGCTGAACACGGCGGGAACACCGCTCTTCAGGAACCAGCGGCGCAGCCGGTCGGGACGGGTGTTGATGCCGGCAATGGTCGTCAGAGCTGCCGCATACTTCGCATCGTAAGCCGGCTCCTTCGTCACAGGGTTCACACCGTCGGCCGCCATCGTGGCGCCGAAGGCTGCTGCCTGCTCGGTGTCTACGGTCAGAGCCTCCAGTTTGGCGTACATCTTGGCCGATGTCTCTGTGTCGTCATACACTTCATAGTCAACCGATGCAAGCTTGTTGACCACGTCCTCCGAGTCCACCTGTGCGGCAAGTGTCTCGTAGAGTTTGTCGTCAAGCACAGGCTCCGAACCCAGCATGGCCATCAGCATCGAGCTGATAATCTCATACTTGCCGTCGGCATCGTTCTGAGGCTCCACGGCACTCACGGCGCGGATACCGTGGGCGCTGATGGGCAGCTCCAGCTTGCGCACCTTGTGGCCGCAGGTCTTGCCGGCCTTCTTGATCAGAGCCTTCACTCCGTACTGCTGAAGCAGCTGCGCGTGAACGGCCACATTGGCTATGTCGCCCAGGGGCGCCTTCACCTCTGTGTCGCCGCGGCTCACTGTTGTGCCGTCGGTCAGCATCACTGTGATGCCGAATTTCTTAACGTCGGCGTTGGTGATCCTCGGATCCACCTCGCCTTTTTTGATGTCCTTGTACTCCTCGTAGGCACCGTCTACGGCCTTTTTCAAGTCAGTAAGAGAGATTTTGCGTATCATGATTCTGGTTATGTTATGTTAGTTTATGCAGTGTTGCTTGATGCCTCCGCCTCTCGGGCGGCGTACAAGCATATAACAATCGCCGCCCCGCCAATGTTTACACACCGGCCCCGCGCAGCATCAGAACGAGTACTGCAGCAGCACCTCCACGCGGTTGGCGTGGCCGCTCTCGCCGTCGCGGTTGTTGCGGATGCCGTGCAGATACTCGGCGCCCACCCTGAAATTCGAGTCAAAGTTATAGAAAGCGTTGGCGGCTATGTACATGCCGTAGCGGTACGAGTCCGGGCCCAGCACCGAAGTGTCGAATATCTGCGACCGGCTCACACTGGCCGTGGCGAAGCACTTGGGCGTGAAGTTAACATACGTGCCCGCCGTCCATGTCATCGACGGAACCGGCTTCAGCTTGCCGGCTTCAGTGTCAGGCACCATGTCCAGGCCTTGGCCGCTTATGTCGTTGATAAACTGGCTTATGCCCTTGCCGTAGCTCACATGGCCGAACGGTCGGAACATGCCCAGCCTGGCTATCGCGCTCAGTTTCACGCCCCAGCCCGCCGACAGCACATTCTTCTGCTCCACCAGGTTGCGGTAAGCCATGTCAACGAAGATGGCCGACAGCCGCACGTGGCTCTCGTCGTCCCAGCCATACTGCACATACGCCGGTATGTTGGGCACGCGCTGCGCTATCTTCTTGGCCGTCGCCTGGCCGTCGGCGCCGTCCGCAAAGCTGTACGACACTTTCGGCACTTCCACCGATATGGCGCCCCTCAGCCCCTTGTACGACGGCGTGGTGTATCTGAACAGCATCGAACGGTCAGTCACCTGTCCGCAGGCACCCTGCGGATCGATGGTCGGAGCCTGCACGTCGCCGTCAATGAAGGTCGACGTCGTCAGACCGGCCGTCAGATGCCCTATCGACGCATAGGCGTGCTTCAGCTTGAAACCGTAGCCGCCGTCGCCGCCGTTGAACGCCGCCTGGATATATACCGTGTATATGCCGAAACGGTCCGACCGGCCAACCAGTTTCGCAAACAGGCTCGAATGGCTCACATCAGCGCCAAACCGCTGCCGAACCGACGGATCATTGGGAACGGCTATCTCGTAAGTGGTGAAGCCGGCATCGTCCACTGCGCCGTCAAAGTCATAACTGCCCACGGCATACAGCGATCCGCCCACACCGAACGCCACCTTTCCCTTTCGGTCCAGGAGCAGGAACCGCGGAGCGTCAGCATCGCTGAAGTCCAGATTTTCACGTGAATAGAACACGGCTATCACCGAACTGTCGGCTTGGGCAGCGTCGCCGTGTATGATTATGGCTCGCTGGGGAATGAAGCCCGGACGGCTCTCGTTTTCGGTCTGCGCGCTTACTGGCGCCGATGCCACAACAGCCACCGCCATTGCAGTCATTAAGGTGTTAAGGGTTTTCATAACGGAGGGATTTGTAGGTGCCCCTGCGGACAGGGGCCGGTATGATGAATTTGTTTCTTTCGGGTTAACTGGTGTACTTACTTATTCAATTACAACAAGCTTTCATCACATTTGTTTTTCAATTTTCACATTCATATACATCCCCGTTGGAGTTTTTTTCACTATATTTGCGCTCAGAAACATAACTATTACATACTATTAGTACCCATACATGATCAAGAAAGCATTCCTCACTCTCGGCCTCGCTGCCGTTTCCGCACTGGCACTCCCCGCCGCTGAGCCCTACAAGGCCACCATGCACCTCTCCGACGACGAAAACGGAGCAATGGCATACCTCGTCAACTACGACAACGGCGCCAAAGTCGACTCCGTGATGGTCGACGACAACCTCGCCGTTTTCCAGGGCACCATCGACAACCCCATCGTGGTCCGCCTCACCATCGACGGCCAGCGAATGGGCCAGTTCTTCCTCGAACCCGGCAACATCGACCTCGACGTGGCAAAGCGCGCCGTAACCGGCGGCAAGTTCAACACCCTCAACAACGAGCTCGAAGCCAAAGCCGCCGAAATCGGCAAGCGCTTCCAGGCCGCAGCCACCGACGCCGACAAGGAAAAGATATATAAGGAGTATCAGGACCTCCTCAACAAAGCCATGATGGACAACCTCGACAACCCCCTCGGCTATCTCATCTTCCTCCAGCAGGCCTACGAAATGCAGCCCGCCGAACTCGTCAAGTTCGTCGACGCACACCCCGCCCTCAAAAACTCCGAGCGCGTTCAGAAACTCATCAAGGCAAACGAACGCAAACTCGCCACTCAGCCCGGCAACAAGTTCGCCGACTTCACCGTCAACTACGACGGCAAGACCTACCGCCTCAGCGACGTAGTCGGCAAGGGCAAGTACGTCCTCGTTGACTTCTGGGCTTCATGGTGCGGTCCCTGCCGCCGCGAGATGCCCACCATCAAGGCCCTCTACAACAAATACCACGATGCCGGCCTCGAAGTGCTCGGCGTGGCCGTCTGGGACGAAGTGCCCAACACCCTCCAGGCAGTCAAGGACCTCGACCTCCCCTGGACCATCTGGCCCAACGGCAAGACCGAGCCCACCGACGTCTACGGCATCTCCGGAATCCCCTGCATCATCCTCTTCGGCCCCGACGGCACCATCCTCGTCCGCGACAAACAGGGCGAAGACCTCACCGCAGCCGTTGAAGCCATCCTCACCCCCGCCCTCCTCAAAAAATAACCCCCTTCAGGAAATACCCTCCTCAACAACCACCCCGAAGGAAATAACCAACAAAGGATTTTAACAAATTCCCATCCAAAAATCCCCCATTAGCATCAACATCACCCCCATACCAGGAGGCGGCGCCGAACCAAATTCAGCGCCGCCTCCCTTTTTCCTCCCCATCCCAGCAGCCCCAGCTATCACCCAATCTCCATATTATTGGGCCTATCGGGCCTATCGGGCTTATCAGGCGGGCATATCAGGCGTCTCAGGCGTCTCAGCCCTATCAGGCATATCGTCATCATCCCTATCAGCCCCACCTCCATCTTCCCACCACCCCTCACAATTTTCACAATTCGCACCATTATTCTCAAATTGTGTTGAATTTTATTCAACGTTTTACAGAATTTTTTATAAATAGTTGTCTAAAAATTTGTTTTTTAAATTATTTAGCATAATTTTGCGATGTGTTAAACAATCGTTATCTCAATTTGGCAATTTTATGAAAAAAAGATTACTACAAAGCCTAAATTTCACATTGGCTTTACTCGCCATGAATGTGATGGCATCCTGCACTGAAGCAGAGATGTTGACGACCACTGATTCGTCGGAGGTGAATACCGCAACCAACTCAATTTATCGCAGTGCTGAAGAAGCTACTGATATTGCATTGAATGCCTATGCCGATTTCTTTGGTGTAGAATCAAGGTCATCCCTCAGCATTTCCAGGATAAAATGTATCCAGAATGTTAATTCACGCTCCGGGGAGTCGGACTCCTTGTATTATGTCGTTACATTTGATGATGACAAAGGTTGTGTTGTGGTCGGAGCCAAAAAACAAAGCAATCCGGTTTTGGCCGTGACTGAAAAGGGAACTTTGGACCCATCAATTCTTTCTAATAACCCCGCCGTTGAAATGTTTAACAGACGAGCAAGTGTTATTTCAAAGGCGGCTACCGGCCCATTAAATCCTATTGATACACTAATCCAGCCGTTTAGAAAACTTGAACAGGTCTGGGATACCCTTGAAAGCGTTTCTTTCCCCAAAATGGTGAAAATGGCTTTAAAACAGACAGATCCTTTTTCTAAATTTTGTGGTGACTATTACCCTGCCGGATATATGGGAGGGTACGTGACTGGCTGTGTGCCGGTAGCTATTACACAGATTATGTCCTATGCCAAGAAGACCAATCAAGTTACGCTTACATATGACGGAAGCAATCGTGTGATTAACCTTGACTGGCCAAAAATGATTGATGCTGGCTCTAGAAATGATTTACCGACCATTATAATTCCCGGCTTTGGTGGTGACGATCCACAACCGACTGAGATGTCCGGCACGGATATGATTGCCTACCTTGCAAGGGAAATAGGTCACCGTGCAGGATGTCAATATTCGGTTCAGTTTGATGGTATCTTTGGAGTGGGCTGTACACCAGCAGATGTAGTTGTAGCATTAAATTCAATGGGGATAGTTAATTACGGTCTCTCTAGTTATTATAGTCAAAGGCCATCCGAGGAAGATGGACGCATTCTTATTATGATTGGTGCGCAGAAACAATCAGAAAATGGGGTCTTTGAAGGACATGCATTTTTAATGGATGGCAGAAGGTATTTAAAAACGCAACTCACTGAATATACATACGAACTGAATGTAGGACGTTGGTTGCTTGTTGACACCAAGGTTTATCCTCCTTTTGAGTCGGACTATTTCCACCTCAACTGGGGCTGGGGTGGCGACTGCGACGGCTACTTCTGGGGGACTTTATTCGACCCCAACAATTGTATTGAATATGATTATGGCGGAATAACAAATGACATACAGCCGCTTAATTATAAGATGCAATGTATCCCTACTTTCCCTAAGAAGTAATGTTTAATCTAATTTTTAATCTCTTTAAATCAATAATCTTATGAACAAGGTTTTAGGATTGCTGGTGTCGTCACTGGCTGTAGTAGCCGTAGCATGCTCCGACAGTGACGCCCCCAAGGATGTTTCTAAGAACACTAATGTGAACGGTGTACTGGGTACGGCGGCCGAAATCACTTTCACCCCCTCTCAGCAGCAGACCAACGAATATCAGGGCGAATTCGCCTTCAAGGTCATCAAAAACCTGAACGAACTGACGCTGAACGAGGGGCTGGATCAGAACTTCGCCGTCTCTCCCTTCTCGGCATACTCGATGCTGAGCCTCTATGCAAATTCACTCACCGGTGAATCGCAGAAAGCGTTCACTGACATGCTGGGCCAAAGCTCGATTGATGCCCTAAATGAGTACAACTCCCTGCTCATGGAGCGTCTCCCGGCCGTGGATCCCGAAATGGTGAAGTTCAAGCAGGGCTATGCCGTGTGGCTAAACTCCGAGTTCTCGCCACGCAATGTTGAGAATTTCAGCTCTGTTGTCGATGAATATTACTCGGCTCCGGTATGCCTCACTTCTTTCAAGAGCGACAATGTGATGCAGAAAGTCAAAGCATGGGTGATGGATATTACGGACGGCGCATTTAAGGGCTTTTTGCCTAAATACCCGGCAGAGAAATCTATGATTTCGCACTGTCTCCTTTTCGAAGGCAAGTGGTATATGACTTTTGATAAATCGGATACCAAACCCGAACCATTCTATAATGAGAAAGGTGAGCAAATTGCAAATGTGCCCACCATGTGCGGCAGTCAGCTGGTGACTGAAGCCGAAACTGAAAAGGCAAATATTTACAAGCTGTACTATGGCAACGGAGGCTTCTCGCTCAAGCTCCTCCTGCCCAAGCAGAATGTGACTCTTGATGAGGCCGTGGCTTCGATTGACTATCAGACCTGGAAAAACGCCTGGTCCGAAGCCGAGAATTCTGATTCAAAGAGAGAGCGCAAAGTCTATCTGCCCAAACTGTCTGTGAATGTAGGTTCAAGGATGGAAGAAGCCCTTGAAAGAATGGGAATGAAGCATGAAACCCTTGAATCTGACCTGTTTGGCTCTGCAGATCTTGATGTATTCCAAAGTGGCGATTTCTCACTTGACGAAAACGGCTCCGTTATGACTGTAGCCACTGGAGAGTTCATTGTGATATCACCGGGACATACAACTGATATCAATCTTAACCGACCCTTCGCCATGTACCTCGAAGAGGAAAGCACAGGCGTGATCCTCCTTTTCGCCAAGATTTTCAAACCCTGAATAGCATCCTTGACTCACTAATAAGCGGCGGGCGCTCCTGCAAAGGGCGACCCGCCGCTTCTTTATCTCTTCCCGTCACCGACCCTCCAATCCATCACGACGGCCGTTTTTTCCCTGCCAAAAGCGGCTAAGTCAAAAAAAATGCGTACTTTTGCACCAGATTTGCATAGCTCATTAAACAGGGCCGACTCCAATCTTTCCTGATTGAACGTCCAGCCCAATCGATAACTCAAGGCAAAGTCCATACGAAGATGATAAACCGCATTTTGATAAGAATTAAGGTGGTACAGATGCTCTACGCCTATCTGCTTACCCGAACGGATTTTAAAATCGAAAAGGCTCCCGAGGAAGCCGAACTGCCGTCCATCGACCGAAAGTTCGCCTACCGCGTTTATCAGGACCTCCTGCTCCTTATGCTTGAGGTGGCCGGATTAGACACTCACGCCTCTCAGTCACCTGCAGCCGTCCGACCCGACAAAAAACTCGCGCAGGCTCGAGTGCCCCGCGCCCTCGCCGCCGACCAGCAGGTGCGCGCCATCATCTTCAAAAATTCCTCCGACATCGACGCACTCCGACACCTCGCTCAGGCGCTTCACGACGCCGTGGCCGAGTCGGCTGTCTACACCGACTTCAAGCGCCGCCGCACCGCCACACTCAGCGACGAGGTCAAGATGTGGTCCGCGATCATCACCACCGTATTCGCCAAGAACGAAGCCCTCAACGAGGCCCTCCGACAGCTCGACGGTTTCAGCTCTGTAGGCCTGGAGCAGGGCATCACCATGCTCCGCAACACTCTCCTCTCCTACGACAGCACCACCAGCGGATACACCCAGGCTTGCAACGCACTCGAGGCTTCGCTCGACAAGGCTTACGAGCTCTACATGTCCATCTTCGCACTCATCATCGAGCTCACACAGGAGCAGGAGCGTCGCCTCGAAACCGCCAAGGCAAAGCACCTCGCAACCGACGAAGACCGAAACCCCAACCTCAAATTCGTCAACAACGCCTTCGCACGCATGCTCATGGAGAGCGAGGAGCTTCAGGGGTTCTGCGAAAAGCACACCACATCCTGGAACACCGACGTAGCCCTCATCAACGCCCTCCTCGACTCTATCACCAATTCCGAGGCCTACGCTCAGTACATGGACGACCCCGTCAGCAACTTCCCCGCCGACTGCGAGTTCTGGCGCACTATGCTCAAAACTGTCGTTTTCCCCGCCGACTCTCTCGCCGAGGAACTCGAGAACAAGTCCGTTTACTGGAACGACGACCTCCCCATCATGGGCACTTTTGTCCTCAAAACCATCAAGCAGGCTTCGTTCTCTAACGAGTTCAAGCCCCTCCCTCAGTACAAGGACGACGAGGACGCCCGATTCGGAGCCGAACTCTTCACCGACACCGTCAAGAACCGCGAGGACTACCGCGAGCTCATCGACAAATTCGTAAACTCCTGCAACTGGGACCCCGACCGCCTCGCATTCATGGACCTCGTAATCATGATGACCGCTATCAGCGAGCTCATCAACTACCCCCAGATTCCCCTGGCTGTCACCATGAACGAGTACATTGAAATAGCCAACTCATACTCCACTGCCAAGAGCGGCCAGTTCGTCAACGGCACCCTCTTCAACATCGTCGGATACCTCCGCGAGCAGGGCCGCCTCGACAAATAACTCTCTTAACCCATTTCTGACAACCCAAAATCCAAATAACAATGACCAACCTTTCAATTCTCCTCCAGCAGGCCCAGCAGGGCTTCGACGTCTCCACCATCGTGATGTTCGCAGTCATCATCCTGGTTTTCTACTTCTTCATGATTCGTCCCCAGCAGAAAAAACAGAAGGAAATCCGCAAGCAGCGCGAAGCCATGGCCAAGGGTGACACCGTCGTAACCGCCGGCGGCATCTACGGCAAAATCCGCGAAGTGCGCCCCGACTCTTTCATCATCGAGGTTGACAACAACGTCAAGATCCGCGTTGACAAAAACTCGGTTTACCCCGCTGCCGCCGCTGAAGACGCTGCCGCCGACATGCAGCAGAAGGCCCAGAAATAAACGCAACCTCCTTCCCCCTATATCACTTACAGTGCCGTGGCTCCAACAGCCATGGCACATGTAGGTTATAGCCACACCGCCTAACCCCCTCAGCCAAAGCACTATATATGAATCTCAAACGCTCCCTTGCAGCCCTGCGCCACAACATGTTCACTCCCCGGGGCAAAGACGCCATCGTCTTCTGCATCTTCCTGGGCATCAGCGCTGTGCTCTGGCTGGCAATGACTCTCAACGAACCCGTCCAGAAGGACGTCCGCTGCGAGCTCCGCATCGTCAACTGCCCCGACACGGTAACCCGCATCTCTATGATGCCCGAAGCCGCAAACGTCAATGTCAAAACCGTGGGCACCGAGCTCTTCATGCTCCAGCTGCGCCACAACCCCGTCATCGACATCGACTACAAGCACTACCTCAAAAACGGCGAGATAAACCTCTCCCCGGCCGACATGCGCGCAGCAGCGCGCAGCCTCTTCGGACAGAACTCCCAGATCATCTCCATCAACCCCGACACTCTCCACCTGCGCTTCACATCCAAGCCGCCGGTACGAATGCCCGTCACCGTCGACGCACGCGTGTCCACCCTCCCCAACTGCGCCATCCTCGGCGTCAAATCGCTCACCGACAGCGTGATGGTCTACTCGGCCGGTGCCATCCCCGACGGCATGCGCACCGTCACCACCTCGCCCCTCCGCCTCACCGAAGTCGCCCACTCCCAGACTGTCCGCGTCCGGCTCAACACCCCCGCCGGTTGCCGAGCCATCCCCGACAGCGTCGACGTGCAGATCAACGTCGAGCCCATGATCTCGCGCTCCGCCAACGTTCCCATCCGCACCATCAACGTCCCCTCCAACTACAAACTCATCCTGATGCCCAGCACCGTCAAGGTCAACTACATGCAGCCCATGAGCAAGTACGACGACACCAAGCCACGCTTCCAGGTCACTGCCGACTTCAACAGCCTCGACCGTAACTTCAGCTCCCCGCGAATCCACATCGCCCTAACCTACGCAAAGGGCAACTTCATAAACACTTATCTCTCCACCGACAGCGTCAACTACATAGTTGAACGCCGCGACTGACCCCTCCCACCCCCATGCACAGTCTTCCCCATCTCACCGCCATCACCGGCGGAATCGGCGCCGGAAAGTCGGTGGTAAGCTCCGTACTCCGCGCCATGGGCTACCAAGTCTACGACTGCGACTCGCGCGCCAAAGCCATCATGGACTCCGACGCCGCCCTGCGCCTCCGCATCGCCGAAAATCTCGACGCCCCTGAGGTCCTCAACTCCGACGGTTCTCTCAACCGTCAAGAACTCAGCCGCATAGTCTTCGACGACCATTCAAAGCTCAACGTCCTCAACTCCTTGGTCCACGGTGCCGTGAAGGCCGACATACGCCGATGGCTCGCCCGACTCGCCGCCGAAGGCGTGCGCCGTGCTTTCGTCGAAACAGCTATCCTCTTCGAATCAGGCCTCGACAGCCAAGTCGACGACCTCTGGCAGGTCGTTGCCCCCGACGACGTCCGCATCCGGCGCGTATGCCGCCGCAACGGACTCACCCCCGAACAGGTCCGGGCACGCATCGCCGCACAGAGCACCGACATCCCTCCCCACTTCAGCCGCCCCGTCACCACCATCGAGAACGCCCCCGGCATCCCCCTCC
>JAXJRL010000070.1:0-12528 GCA_036310635.1 Muribaculaceae bacterium
ACGCTCGGTCTGAGCGTCCGGAGTTGGAATTATATGGAGGAGAGAATGTGGGTCAGGATCGGACGGGTGGGGTGAGGGTGTAGGTTACGACGGTGAGGAGGTAGGGCTGGTCGTTTTCTTCGTAGATGTAGAAGTCGCCGTTCTCGTCGGTGGGCATCGACATCTCGGCGTGTTCCACGCTGACGGCTATGCTTGGCGACGTGGGCGCGGCGTTGCCGGCGTAGAAGCGGATGGTGTCGTAACGGACGGGAACGAGGTCTACGATGTCTTCGTCGCCGAAGCGTTCGAGGGCGGGGTCATTGGGCATGTATTCGCGACCGTTGCACTGCATGCGGTAGTATCGCGGAGCGGTTTCGGGCGTGATTTCGATGCTGAATTCGCGAGCCTCGCCTGAGGCTATCTTCTCAAAGTCCTCGTAGGGGACCACACAGCTCAGAGTCTTCATCGGCAGTGGGTGCGTGAATCAGAATTCGGCGTTTCCGGGGAAACGGGGGAATGCGATGACGTCGCGGATGTTGGCCATGCCGGTGACGAAGAGGACGAGGCGCTCGAATCCGAGGCCGAAACCGGAGTGGGGCACTGTGCCGTAGCGGCGGGTGTCGAGGTACCACCACATGTCCTTCATGGGGATGCCGAGTTCCTCGATGCGCTTGAGGAGTTTGTCATAGTCTGCCTCGCGCTCGGAGCCGCCGATGATTTCGCCGATCTTGGGGAAGAGGACGTCCATGGCGCGGACGGTCTTCTCGTCCTCGTTCTGCTTCATGTAGAAGGCCTTGATCTCGCGGGGGTAGTCGGTGAGGATGACGGGGCGCTTGAAGTGCTCTTCGACGAGGTAGCGCTCGTGCTCGCTCTGGAGGTCGGCGCCCCAGTAAACGGGGAACTCGAACTTGCGGCCTGACTCTTCGAGGATCTTGACGCCCTCGGTGTAGGTGAGGCGCACGAAGTCCTCGCGGCACACGCCTTCGAGGCGGGCAATGAGGTCGTGGTCGTACATCTGCTGGAGGAACTCGATGTCGTCGCGGGCGTTGTCGAGAGCGAAGCGCACGCAGTATTTGATGAATTCCTCGGCGAGGTCCATGTTGTCGGTGATGTCGTAGAATGCCATTTCAGGCTCGATCATCCAGAACTCGGCCAGGTGGCGCGGGGTGTTGGAGTTCTCGGCGCGGAATGTGGGGCCGAAGGTGTATATGGCGCCGAGGGCCGTGGCACCGAGCTCGCCTTCGAGCTGGCCGCTGACGGTGAGGGCGGTGGCTTTGCCGAAGAAGTCCTTGGAGTAGTCCACGTCGCCCTCTTCGGTCTTGGGGAGGTCGTTGAGGGGGAGGGTGGTCACCTGGAACATGGCGCCGGCGCCTTCGCAGTCGCTCTCGGTGATGAGCGGGGTGTTGAGGTAGAAGAAGCCCTTCTCGTTGAAGAACTTGTGGATGGCGTAGGCCAGGATGGAGCGCACGCGGAGCACGGCGCCGAAGGTGTTGGTGCGGGGGCGCAGGTGGGCCTTCTCGCGCAGGAACTCGAGGGTGTGGCCCTTTTTCTGCAGGGGGTAGGTGGCGGGGTCGGCGGTGCCGTAGATCTCGAGTTTCTCGGCCTGCACCTCGCATGTCTGGCCTTTGCCCATTGACTCCACGAGCTTGCCCTCCACGCAGAGGGATGCGCCGGTGGTGATGGGGCGGAGCTCGTCCTCGGTGAACTTGCTCAGGTCAAACACTATCTGTATGTTTTTTATCGTCGAGCCATCGTTGAGGGCCACAAACTGCACGTTTTTGTTGCCGCGGCGAGTGCGCACCCAGCCTTTGACGCATACGTCGTGGCCGATGAGCTCAGGATTGAAAATGTCGGTAATCTTGGTACGTTTCATACTCTTGTTTATTTTAATGTGCAAAGATACGCAATTTCTGCGAATTGCCCACCAAAAAGATGCGGAATGTCAAGTTATTTCACCAGCAGGCGAGCGGCGGAGGCACCGCGGCGAGTCCATGCGCGCACCAGGTAGAGGCCCGGCACGGAGGGCGCGATGAAGCTTGCCTGGTCGGCGGCGGCGGTGGCTGATGCCGCCATTACGCCGCTGAGGCTGTAGACCTCCACACGCTCCAGACCCTGGCCGCTGACGCCAATCTGTTCGCCCGGGGCGGCCACGTTGGCGGTGAGGCGGAAGGCTGTGGCGCCGTCGGTGGCGATGTCGGTGACGCCGCCGGGCACGTCGTAGATGGCCTTGAGGCCGGTTACCTTGAGCGAGCGTGCGCCCTTATAGGAAGTGTCGGCCTTGCTGGTGAACTTCACCGATGCCATGCTGAAGGGATAGTTGGCGCGGTCGGTGGTGTCGCCGGCCTCGGAGAGCTGGAAGACGACAGTGTGCTGCTGACCGGCGGCAAAAGCCTCCTCGGGGACCACCTTCACGGAGCCGCGCTTGGTGCCGGCCACGCGGATTTCGGCCTCTACCTGGGTGGTGGGGATGTCGTTGACGAAGGTAACCTCCACGCGCTCGGGCATGCCGAAGAGGGTGATGGCCTTGGTCAGGGAGACTGTGGCGATGCCGCGGGGCGCGCCGTAGGTGTAGGCTATGGTGCCGTCGGCGCCGAGCGTCATCTTGGTGAGGCCCGAGTTGCCGCTGGCCTTCCAGCCGGTCCAGTCGCCGTCGTTGAGTGCGCGCTCCACGGTGGGCGAAGTCTCGACGTTGACGTCAACGGTCTCGCTAACGCCGCCGAAGGTGCCCGTCAGGCGTGTGCTGCCGTTGTTTACGGCGTGGAGCACGCCCGATGCGTCGACACGTGCCACGCTCTCGTCCTCGACCTTCCACTGCTGGGCGGCGGGGTTGAAAGTGTACTCCTTGGAGCCGATCATGGCCTTGACCTCGATGGGGTAGGGGTGCTTGCTGTCAAGGATGATGTTCTTGACGCGCATTTCGGGCACGGCGGCCACAATGCGCATGTCCTTGGTGACGCTGAAGCCGTTGGGCAGAGTGGCCGTGAGGCTACCCTGGGCCTCGGTGGCCGCGGCCTGGATGAAGCGTCCCTCGCACGTGCCCAGAGCGGCTGAGCAGGTGAGGGTGAAGTCCTTGTAGTCAGTGTTCACAACAGTGCCGTACTTGTTGAAAGCCAGCATTTTGGGCGAATGGTAGGCTCCGGCCGGCGCTTCAAGGGCCACGTCCTCGAAGGCGATGGTTGCCACCTCGGAGTCATCGTCGGGGGCGGTGTTGAACACCATCCAGCCGTTGCCCACGGCGCGGGGCGTGCCCTCGGTGGTCTGGTTGATGATGCGGTTGTCCACCATGAGTTCGGCGGAGCCGCCGGCGTCGACGTTGATCAGGTTCCAGCAGCCGAGATGGCGCATGAGCTGGCACATCTGGTCGGTGGTGCAGCCGTTTGAGGCGCCGTAGCGGGGGTCGTTGCTCTTGTCGATGGTGACCATGAAGAGGGTTTTGTTGTCCTCGGACGAACCGTAGGCCGAGCGGCTGTAGACCATGGTATTGTATGAGTCCCACTTGTCCTGCTCGGTGATCTGGCCGTGGCGCATCACCATCATGTTGCCGCCCACGGCCTGGGTGATGAGCGGGCGGACAGCCTGGGAGTCGTAGTTGAACACCCAGCTGTAGTTGAGCGTCACCTCGTCGCCGGGCGTGAGGACGGCCAGGTCGTTGCCGCGAGTGACGATGGCCAGGTCATAGTCGCCCAGGGTGCCGCGTCCGTCGCTGGCGCGCACTTCGGCCACGGTGAATTTCATGTCGCGGCCGCCGCTCCAGCTCTCGCCCGGGGCCATGCGCAGGAGCACCTCGGTGCACTGTGCGTTGGTGTCCACGGTGTAGCGTATGTCATTGTTCTGCTTCTGCTCGTCGGTGTCGTCAACGAGAGGGAGGAACTGGCGGTCAGGGCCGAAGAAGGGAGTGTAGATGCTTGTCTGGCCGGTCTTGAAGCCCTTGTTGCAGTTGGTGAACTCGCGAGTGCCGGTTTTGGCCGAGGAGAATGTCATCTCGGTCTGGCAGAGGTCGATGTAGAGCTCATTGTTGTCGGTGACGCTGACGATGCCTGAGCGTGTGGTGTCCCACCACCACCAGTGGGGGAAGGATTTCGAGTCGATTGACATCATGCCGTTGCGGAGGCTCACATTGTGGGTGGATGCGTTGTAGGCGTCCCACTGCGGCTGAGTGCTGACAATCCAGAAGTTGGAGTTCTGTGCGCAGATGGCGTGGTGGTTTGGGGCGTCGTAGCGCTTGGCGGCTTCGACGAGCAGCTCGGTGCCGGCTGATTTCTCGTTGGCTACGGAGGTCTCTATCTTGATGTGGGGGTTGGTGACATCGACGCGCACCATGTTGATGTTCAGCGGAAAATCGGGCATGCGGTAGCGCGTGTAGACCGTTCCGGGGCCTATCTGCCGTTCAACGAGTTTGACGAGGCGCTGCTCGGTGCCGTCAATCAGGATTGTCTCTGTGGTCTGAGCCGACAGTGCGGCTGTGGCTGTCAGTGCCATGAAGATGGCTTGCAATCTTTTCATGATATGGATTTTTAAGGTTGATTACTTGTGGACTGCGGGGCTGCCCGCAGGGGAGTGGGAGAGGGGATGAAACAAAAAACGGAACGTGGCGACGGTGTGTGTTAGTTATGTATGTCGTCAGTTCCGTTTTTGTGTTACGGTGCGGGGTGGGGGAGAAGTCCCCCCTGCGAGGACGCCCGGCGGGGGCGTCCGCACGTTGTCAGGCGTTATTCGAACGAGCCGCGCTTCAGGAAGTTGACTTCCTCCTGTGTGAGGTAGCGCCAGCGACCGCGGGGCAGGTTCTTCTTGGTGAGGCCTGCAAAGTAAACGCGGTCGAGCTTGGTGACATGGTAGCCGAGGCTCTCGAATATGCGGCGCACGATGCGGTTGCGGCCGGAGTGGATCTCGATGCCGGCCTGGTTGCGGTCTG
This sequence comes from Muribaculaceae bacterium, assembly GCA_036310635.1. Classification (GTDB taxonomy): domain Bacteria; phylum Bacteroidota; class Bacteroidia; order Bacteroidales; family Muribaculaceae; genus CAG-873. Next base: position 4,892 of record JAXJRL010000070.1, read on the forward strand.
TGTCGGTGGCGTAGCTGATGGCGTCGGCGTGGATTTCGCCGTCCTCAAGCTCGATGCCGTCGGCGATGCGCTGCATGTCATCCTCGGAGATGTCCTTGTCGGTCCACACGTGGTAGATTTTCTTCTTGACATACTGGGGATGGGTGAGCTTGGAGGCGAGGTCGCCGTCGTTGGTGAGCAGGAGAACGCCGGTGGTGTTGCGGTCAAGGCGACCAACGGGGTAGATGCGCTCGTTGCAGGCGCCCTTGACGAGGTCGAGGACTGTGAGGCGGCCGTTGGGGTCGTCGCTGGTGGTTACGCAGTCTTTGGGCTTGTTGAGCAGGATGTAGCACTTGCGCTCCAGGGCCACTACCTTGTTGTCGTATTCCACAACGTCGGAGTGCGAAATCTTGCTGCCCAGTTCGGTGACCACGTTGCCGTTGACCTTGACGAGGCCCTGCTGGATGAACTCGTCGGCCTCGCGGCGCGAGCAGATGCCGGCGTTGGCCATGAACTTGTTCAGGCGGATCTGTTCGTTGGGATCGGGAATGGGGAGTTCGTACTCGATGCGCTTGGGACGCGGAGTGAAGCTCTTGCCGCGGGTGGCGAATCCGCCCTGGTTGAATCCGCCGCGGTTGGGACCCTGCTGGCGGTTGTTGTAACCGCCCTGGCGGTTCTGGTTGTTGTATCCGCCCTGACGGTTCTGGTTGTTATAGCCGCCCTGGCGGTTCTGGTTGTTGTATCCGCCCTGACGGTTCTGGTTGTTGTAACCACCCTGACGGTTCTGGTTGTTGTAACCGCCCTGACGGTTCTGGTTGTTATATCCGCCCTGGCGGTTCTGGTTGTTGTAACCGCCCTGACGGTTGTTGTATCCACCCTGGCGGTTCTGGTTGTTGTAACCGCCCTGACGGTATCCGTTGTTGTTATAGTTGTTGTTGTACTGACGGTATCCGCCCTGCTGGCGCGGCTGTTGGTTCTCCATTCCCTCGCCCTGGTTCTCACCTTCGGCTTCGGGGTTCTGGTAGTTGGGGCGCTGGTAGGGACGGGGCTGGTACTGGCGCTGCTGGTAACCGTTGTTGCTGTAACCGCCCTGGCGGTTCTGGTAGTTGGGGCGCTGGTAGGGGCGGGGCTGGTACTGGCGCTGCTGGTAGCTCTGGTTGGTGCTCTCCTCGCCGTTGGCGTCGGCCGAGGGGCGGTTCACGCGCTCATAGCTGTTGTCCTGTTCGCCTTCGGGGCGGGACTGGCCTATGCGCGGGCGTTTTGGCTTCTTTTCGTTGCTGTCCATGATAAAGAGTCGTTTTGCTGTTTTTTGATTTCTTGTTTACGGTGTAGGGATGATTTGATAAGGACCTTTCTGGCGCCGGGCGCAGATGTGGTGCGACTGATCGGCTTCTTCGCGGAGCCGTGGGGGTCGCCACGCGCAACGTGCTGTCAGGCAGCTGTGTTGCTTTTCCGGGCCATTGGAACGCCTGTTTGTTGTATTTTCTTTGGTTGCGTTAGTGGTTAGTAGGTCTGTGTGTGCGTTTGTCTTTAAGATTGAATTTTTTTAGAGAGTTTATGAGTTTATATTGCTTGAGGGATTGTTCCTATTGAGCTGAGCGTCAGTGGAAACAGCCTGCTTGTGCGTATTTGGTCCGGGCGGCAGTGCATTCCACCCGGCAGGTCGTCGCTCTCGCGCCGGCCCATAGTTTGGTGCAAAGTTAGTAAATTATTTCACATTATAACAAACAAAAGGCCCACATTTCCGTGCCGGACGGTCAAAAAAGTCGGCAAAAATCGCCCGGGCGCCCCTCCATTTCTTGAATGACAGGCCGATGGGCGCCTATGGCATGGGCAGACGGCTATGGTTAACATTATTTAACTATCGTGCGCCCTCCCGGTCTTACGCCGCTGTGCTAACTTTGCATCCATGAACCATTCATCCCGTGCCGCCATCGCCGTATACGCCGCTGTCGTCATCGCATTCGCCATCATGTTCCTCGTCATGCCGTACTATGCTGACGACCTATGGTACATGTCCGGAATCCGCGACTATTTCCTGGGCCATACCACTGACTACCCTTGGCAGGGCATCGCCGACACCATCGCCGCACACGTCCGCACCGACAACGGGCGCCTGGCCAACATGGTCTTCATGGCCCTCCTGCCCCTGCCGCACTGGCTGACGGCCGGAATAGGCAGCGTGGCCTTCGCCCTGGCGCTGTATTTCTACTTGCGCCTGTGCAGGGCCTGGGGACGGCTTGGGCGCACCGTGTGGGCAGCCTTTTTCATCACCATGGGCCTGCCGTGGATCGACTCGCTGGTCTATGTCTGCTACCAGTTCAACTATGTGTTGCCCATGGCCTTCACCATGGGCGCCATGCTGCTCCTGTTCTCGCCGCGGCGCGTCCCCGTATGGGCGGGCGCGTTGCTGGGACTGCTCATAGGCATGTGGCATGAGGGCTTCGGCGTTCCCATGCTCGCCGGCTGCGTTGCCGTCGGCGCCATGAGCGTGTGGCCATGCAAGTTGCAGTGGAACAGCAATTTGCTCACTCCATGGTGCATAGCCTTTGTGGTAGGCCTGGCTGTGGGTACGGCCTTTGTCTTTGCCGCTCCGGGTGTGTGGATGCGCCTTGACGCGACGCCGTCGCTGCCCCTCTACCGCCGATTCTTCGACTGCTTGCGCTACCACGCTGTCACCGAGCTGTACATAGCCCTGCTCGCCGTGCTGTGCGTGCGCCGGAGGAGCATCCGCAGCGTATGCACTCCGCTTGTCACCTTCCTGCTCGTAGCGGCCGTCTGCGTCTTCGTGATCCACGTCCGTACCAACAGCGGCCTGCGCGTGGGATGGTTCGGCGAGATGTGCGCCTGCATCGGTGTGATGCTCGCCGGCGGCAGTCTCTTCGCCGCCACGCGCCGGTGGCTGCGCATCGCCGCAACAGCCCTGTCGGGAGTCCTGCTGGGCGCGCATCTGACAGTGGCCACCGTCATGGGCATACGTGTTGCCGATGAGACCCGCGACGCACTCCGAGCCTACACCGCATCGGCCGACGGCCAGTTCTTCATGGACTTCACCGACGAGTTCTCCGCGCCCACCCTGGCCTTTGGCAAGCCCATCTTCAACAACCTGGTCTGCCTCTGGAACGCCCATCAGATATCGGCCACGTATTCGCCCGACAAGCCGTTCTGCCCCGTTCCCACCGCCCTTGCGGACGTGACCGCCGACTCCGGCGTGCCCTTCCCGGGACACAGCGCCCTCCGGCTGCTGGGCGACCACTTCTGGTTCATCCCCGCCGAGGCGCTTCCGGCCGAAATGCTCCGCTGGAACGGTGCAAATCCATTGCCGATAAACGTCTTCGGCACAGTGACTTTCGGCACTGTCACAGCGCAGCGCTACCTGCTACTCGTGCCCTTCACATCGCGCGCCGACGGCCGTCAATACTACTACATCTACCCCGAGTCATCGTCGCTGCGCGCCTCCATCCTGCCCGTCAAAGCCCTGAACCCCGTGCCCTGACCGGCGCTGCCTACGGCAGTTCCGTAAATAGATGTGATTTTTTGGGGGTGTTTTAGGTGCCGTTTCACTAATTAGCCGTATCTTTGCACTCGATTGCGGGCATGCGCACACTCACTGTGCTTTCTCCTTGCTTCCAAAGCCCCGCCGACGGCTATATGCGCCGCCGATTCTCCGTTCTTGACCTTTTCCCAAGATGAAAAAACTACCCGTTATAGCGTTGGCCGCTGCCGCATGGCTTGCCGCTTCCGCGCAAATCAATTCTCCAGCCGCTCCGGGATTCATGGACCGCGGTGTGGCAATGTTTGACAATCAGAACTATGTCGGTGCCGCCGACCAGTTGCGCCAGGCGGCCAAATCGCGCGCCCTGACCGATGCTGAACGCCGCCGCCTCCAGTATCTCGAGGCCATGTGCGTGTTCAACGAAGGCCGCTATGCCGAGGCCGAGACACTGCTCCGCCGCTGGCTCGCCGACTGGGGCGCAGCTCCCGAGCGCGCCGACGTGCTCATGAGTGTGGCCGACTGCCTCTTCACATCGAACTATGCCGAGGCCCTCAAGGTATATGACGAGGTAGACCCCGCCGCCCTGGCCAATGCCGACCGCGCCGAGGATCTCTATTACCGCACCGGCTTCTGCTGCCTGAAAGTGGCCCTCTACGACCGCGCCGACCGCGAGTTCAGCCGTCTGGAGAACACGAGCCGCTACGGCGACGCCGCCCGCTTCTACCGCGCTTACATCTGTTATGCCCGCGGCGACTACGAGGCCGCCAAAGCCGGGTTCGCAACCGTCAACACCGCAACGCCTCCCGGAAACATGGCCGACTACTATCTCAGCCAGATTTACTATAAGGAAGGCGACTACTCACATGCCATCAGCACCGCCACGGCCCTGCTCCGTCGCGGCGATGTGGCCCCGGAGTTCGTGGCCGAGGCCAACCGAGTGGCCGGCGAGTCGTACTATCTTACCGACCGCGCCGACCTTGCGCTCCCGTTCCTGCGCAAGTATGTCTCGATGGTTGACGAGCCCAGTCTCTCCTCGCTCTACATCCTGGGCCTCAGCCAGTACGCCCTCGGCAACTACGACGAGGCCGCGAAGACCCTCCGCCCCGTCACCGCCGACGAGTCGTCAATGGGCCAGAACGCATATCTCTACCTGGGACAGGCCCTGCTCAAGACCGGCGACACCTCCGGCGCCATCATGGCCTTTGACCGCGCCCTCAACATGGCATTTGACGATGAAGCCCGCGAGGCCGCTTACTACAACTATGCCGTGGCCAAGTACGCCGGCGGCACAGTGCCTTTCGGCTCGTCAGTCTCCACCTTCGAGGACTTCCTGACGCGCTACCCCAACAGCCGCTATGCCGACGACGTGCGCGAGTACCTGGTCAACGGCTATCTCACCGACAACAACTACGAGGCCGCCCTCGAGTCAATAAACCGCATTCCCGCCCCCTCGCCCCGAATCCTCGCCGCCAAGCAGCGCGTGCTCTACACCCTGGGCGCCCGCAACCTTGCCGCCGGCAACACCGCGCCCGCCATTCGCCACCTCCGCGAGGCTTACGGCCTGCGCAGCCACAATGCCGAGACCGGTCGCGAGACGGCCCTGGCCCTCGGCGAGGCTTATCTCAAAAATTCGGAGTTCGGCCAGGCTGTTCCTCTGCTCGAAGAATATGTCAGGGGCAAGGCCACGGTCAACACGCCCATAGCCTGGTTCGACCTTGGCTATGCCTACCTGGGTGAGCACAAGTACGAGAAGGGCATCGATGCCTTCCGCCACGTGATCCGCGACTCCAAGGCCGACGCCACCATAACCGCCGACGCCTGGACGCGTCTGGGCGACTGCTACTACTACACCCGCAACTGGTCGGAGGCCGCTGCCGCCTATTCCAAGGCTTATGAGCTCCAGCCCTCGGTAGGCGACTACGTGCTCTTCCAGAAATCGGTCATGCAGGGCTATGCCGGCAACTTCAACGGCAAGCTCGAAGGCCTGCGCCGCCTCCTCAGCGAGTTCCCCTCGTCGGCCCTCGTCCCCGACGCACTCCTGGAGATGACCGAGGCGCAGATTCAGACCGGCCACCCCGACGAGGCCGTGGCCACCTGGAAACGCCTCATCGAGGACTATCCCTCCACCTCACAGGGCCGCCGTGCCTACCTGCAGCTGGCCGTGACCATGGCCGACAAAGGCCGCACAGCCGAAGCCATCGACTCGTACAAGGCGCTCATTGCCCGATATCCCACCAGCGACGAAGCTCTCCAGGCTTCGGAGCAGCTCAAACGCATGTGCGCCGCCAACGGCACCCTTGATGACTACATGGCCTTCATCCAGGGCGTGGAGAACGCTCCCAAACTGGATGCCGCCGAGGCCGAACGTCTCGCCTTCGAGGCAGCCGAAGAGGCCTATACCAACAAGGACCAGACCGGCCTGCTGGAGAAGTTCGTGAAGCGCTACGGCGACTCCAGCGCATACTCTCTGCCGGCTTACACATATCTTATGGATTATGCCGACGAGCACGGCAACGACGGCCAGGCCTACCGCTACGCCACTCTCATCGCCGACCGATGGCCCGACAACTCCTCGGCCGAACTTGCCTATGCCATCATGGGACGCGTGGAGTACAGCCGCGGAAACGGCGAACAGGCCCTCAACTCATGGCAGCAGCTTGACCGCCGCGCCTCCACCCCCGCCATGGCCAACGAGGCCCGAATGGGCATTATGCGCGTGGCCCGCGACCTGGGCCGTCCCGACGACCTGCTCCGAGCTTCCGAGTCTCTGCTCAGCTCGTCGACCCTCGGCGCCGAGGACAAGACCGAAGCCGCATTCTCGCGCGGCCTCGCCTACCAGCTCAAGGGAAATGTCCGACAGGCCATAGCCGACTGGACTCCGCTGGCCAAGCAGTCCGACAACCTCTACGGCGCAAAGGCCGCCGTCTACCTGGCCGAGGCTCTCCTGGCACAGGGCGACAAAACCGAGGCCCAGAACGTGGCCGAACGCTTCGTCAACTCCGGAACGCCCCACAGCTACTGGCTCGCCCGCGGTTTCATAACCCTCAGCGACATCTACCGTGCCCGCGGCAAGAACTACGAGGCCAAGGAATACCTTAAAGCCCTCCGCGAGAACTATCCCGGCACCGAGCCCGACATATTCATCATGATTGACGAGCGTCTCGCCAAATAACCCCATCAAACAAGCTCCGAAAATGCAAATCAGATACTTCTCAGCCCTTCTGGCTGCGTCCTTTATTGCCTCGGCATCGTTTGCCCAGAATCTCACCAAGGAGATAATCGTAGAGCGCGAGGTGGAACCCGCCGAGCGCGCTGCCAACCGCCCCAACGGCATCTCGCCCTCCATCCTCACTCCCCCGCTGCAGCGCTTCCAGCTCAAAACCGCCGAATACGGCGGCACAGGCCAGCTCAACCGCCAGGTCATCCAGCTCGAGCCCGCGGCCTGGGCCGACACTTTCCGCATCTCCCCCTACCGCGGATACGCGTCAGCGGCCTATTTCCCCGCTCTCAACATCGCCGCATCCGCCGGCTACCGCATAATCAACAAGGCCAATACCCGCCTCGGCGCCTGGCTGCAGTATGACGGCTCGAGCTACCACCAGCCCACATGGGCAATGGTCCGTCCGGCCGCTCCCGAGGAGGAAAACGTAACCCTCAAGCGCCACACATTCAGCGTGGGCGCCTACCTGGGCCAGTATCTCGGCCTCTACGGCATCCTTACGGCCGACGCCCGCTACACCATGGGCACATTCTCCCAGCCGATGGTACAGAAAGACTATGACCAGACGGTGACCGCCGCATCGCTCGCCGTTGACTGGACCGACTCCCCCGCCAACCGCTGGACATGGCGCGCCGGTGCCTCAATCGACCATTTCGGCTTTGACAAGTCCACCCCCGTACTCGCCGTAAACGCTCCCGCCGTTGGCGAGACCGCCTTCGCCTTCCGCGGCTCTTTAGGCCGCCGTTGGAGCCGCCACGCCTGGGCTCTCGATGCCTCGGCATCCTTCCAGCACCTCAAACACACCGGCGCACTCGCTCCCGAGATCCTCGGGTACGAGTACCCCGAAGGCCCCGTTTCCTCCTTCGGCATGAACTTTGTGCCCGGCAACTCCGCCACCTACGGCCTGATCACCGTCCGCCCTCGCTACGATGTTACCTACGG
>JAXJRL010000071.1:0-6654 GCA_036310635.1 Muribaculaceae bacterium
ATGTAGGGACGCTCGGCCCGAGCGTCCGCCAAAGCCTCCAATTATTGGGCTTTCAAGGCTTTAAGAGACTTCGCCTCACTTGAAAATACCGTTCAGCAGATAGGCCAGGCGCAGGCCGCCCGCCAGAAGCTGGTTCTCGATGATCGGGGTCCAGCGAGCCACTTCGTCGTAGCTCATCGTGGTGCCCGCCGGTGTGGCATTGTAAACCTCTGCGGCAATTGCCATTGTCTGCTTGGCCCAGTCATCGATGCTGCCGGTTGTGTAGGCGGCCTCGGCTTCGGGGCTCACGCGGTCTATCTGGTCCTGCCATTCGGAGTAGCTCCATTTATGGGCACTCTCAACCAGCGAACCGTCCCACACTGAGTGCAGGTTGGTGTCGCGGCCGAAGTACTTCACCTTGATGCGGTTGCCGCCAAGGTCGGTGGCATGGCCCATGTGCATGGGCTGGTGCATGTCGCCAACCACGTGGACCAGGATCTTCAGCGCCAGCTGCTTGTCGGCAAGCGATGCATTGGGGGCCTCCAGCACCGCTACACGGCTTTTCACAGCCAGCACGGCGTCGCCGGCCGGATTCGGCGCCATTTCCTCGTAGCGGACACCGTCGTTCACATTCTTGTAGTGCCACGTCTTGGTATAGGCATACTCGGGAGTGTGGCTCGCATTGTCCAGCCAGTTGGCCCAGTAGACCATTGACTTGCCCTCGAACAGGCTGTCGACAGCCGCACGGGCTGCCGGAGTCAGATGCTGCTCGGCTATGTATGCCGTCACATCGTGTCCTTTCTGGCTCCAGCCCCAGCCGCTCAGCCACACCATGGCCATCATGGCGGCCATCAGCGTCTTCTTCATGTCTGTGCGCGGTAGCGGTTTATTCTGCGGCGAGGATTGAGGGCGCAACGTAAGTGCGTGCGCCGAGCTCCTGGTCGAGGGTATAGAGTGCCAGGCCGTTGTCGCCGATCAGCTTCAGACGGTCAATGATCTTGTGGCAGTTGTCCTCTTCCTCCACCTGCTCGCTTACGAACCATTCCAGACGGCCGCGGCTTGCATAGTCCTTCTCGGCCTCGGCAAGGGCGTAGAGGTTGTTGATCAGGCTGGTAACCTTCTCCTCGTGAGCCAGGGTGTACTCAAAGGCGTCGAGCTCGTTCTTCCAGCTGGTGGGCACCTCGGCGATAGCCTTCAGCACCACGCGGCCGCCGCGCTGGTTTACATAGTTGCGGAATATCTCGGCGTGGGCCTGCTCCTCCTGGAACTGTACCTTGAACCAGTTGGCTATGCCGACGCGGCCTTCGGCCTCGAAGTGCATTGCCATTGACAGATAGAGGTAAGCCGACCACATTTCGGCATTGATCTGCTCGTTGAGAGCGTCTTGCATTTTGGGATTAAGCATGATTTCTATAGGTTTTAAGTGTTTTGTTATATACTTTTATCGGTTTTATTTGAATCCTTACTTATGACTGTGTTTTACTTCTACGGCACAAATCAGGCGCGGTTGGCATTTGCCTCCCGCACTGCCTCGCCCGCAATTTCATACGCAAATTTACTACTTTTTTTGGCTGCTTGTGCCATATTCTCAATTTTAATTCTTATTTTTGCAACTGAACAATTACAACTACGCTAATATGATTCCCAAATACTCCCGCATACTCCTCAAACTCAGCGGCGAATCACTTGCCGCCGGTGCCGGCCACGGCATCGACGCCGAACGCCTCATGGCATACGCCCAGCAAATCAAGGAAGTCGCCGACCTCGGCGTACGCATCGCCATCGTCATCGGCGGCGGAAACATCTTCCGCGGCCTCTCGGGCACCGCCAAAGGATTCGATCGCGTTACCGGCGACCAGATGGGAATGCTCGCCACCGTCATCAACTCCCTGGCGCTCCGCTCCGCCCTCGAAAGCATCGGCCAGCCCGTCACTGCCTTCACCGCTCTCAACATGTACCCCATCGGCACATACTATTCAAGCCGCGCCGCAATCGACGCCATGAACCACGGCCGCGTCGCCATCCTCGCCGGAGGCACAGGCAACCCCTTCTTCACCACCGACACCGGCGCCTCGCTCCGCGCCGTTGAAATTGCCGCCGACGTCATGCTCAAAGGCACACGCGTGGACGGCATCTACACCGCCGACCCCGAGAAGGACCCCAACGCCACCAAGTTCACTCACATCACCTTCGACGAAGTATACAACCGCGGCCTCAAGGTCATGGACCTCACCGCCACTGCCATGTGCCGCGAAAACGGCATGCCCGTTGTGGTCTTCGACATGGACACCCCCGGCAACCTCCTCAAAGTCGTTAAGGGCGAGAACATCGGCACCACTGTCACCGTAGGCTGACATCCCGCCGCATAACCACCGTAATCCGCACACCCGAAAACACAAAAAACACAACATAAATTCTTCCCATCCAGATGATTGACCCTAAAGACTACATCTCAAAGGCCGAGGAAAAAATGGAACTCTCCGTAGCTTACCTCGACGACTCTCTCTCCCACATCCGCGCCGGTCGCGCCAGCACTAAGCTCCTCGACGGCATACGCGTCGAGTACTACGGAAGCCAGGTGCCCATCAGCAACGTGGCCAACGTTTCAGTCCCCGACGCACGCACCATCGCCATCACTCCGTGGGAGAAAAACATGTTCAAGGAGATTGAGCGCTCCATCATCAACTCCGAGCTCGGCGTCATGCCCGAGAACAACGGCGAAGTGATCCGCATCTCCATTCCGCCCCTCACCGAAGAGCGCCGCCGCCAGCTGGCCAAACAGTGCAAAGGCGAGGCGGAGCAGGCTCGCGTATCCGTGCGCAACGCCCGCCGCGATGCCATCGACGGCCTCAAAAAGGCCATCAAACTCGGCATGCCCGAGGACGTAGAGAAGGACGCCGAAACAAAAGTTCAGAAGGTCCACGACCGCTTCATGAAGCAGATCGACGACATCTACGCTGCAAAAGAAAAAGAAATCATGGCCGTTTAACCCCCAACGCGCCAATTCATGGCCGTTTAACCCCACGCGCCATCAACCTTATCGACTGGAATTCAAAAGCTATTACTCCAGTTCAAAGGGGAGCAGCCTACACTCAGGCCGCTCCCCTTTACGTTTCCCGCCTTTATATTTTAATGCCTTACCGCAGCACAGCCCTGAGAACATCCAGCGTCTTCAGGCGCGGCAGCGCCGTCAGATGCGCCGACAGATAGTCCAGCGCAACATCTATGGCCCGCTGTCGCTGCACCGACGTCATCCTCAGCCTGCGCAGGTCCCCCGCACCGGCACGGCTCAGCACACTAAGCATCCGCGACGCATCTGCCGTCACAAACGTCCCCTTGCTGTCTGTCACCTCACCCCGCATGCCGCCAACAAGCAGCGGCTGGCGGAAAACACCCTCACGCAGATTCAGCACCCGGCCCCGCATGTATGTCGACATGTCCGGCTCCACGCCAAGAATCACCGTCAGCCTGTACAGAAACCACAGCGGAAAGTTCGCAACCGTCGCACTGTCGCCCGCGGCATCCAGACTCTCCACCACATCCACCAGGAAAGCCCACGCTGCCTCGTCATGGTTGCCCGAATCCCGGAGCACCAGTCCCAGCACCTCCGCCATGAACATCGCAACACTCGCCTTCACCGGGTGCCCCGACACCGTCGGAGCCACCACCGCAGGCTTCATGTCGCGAACAGTGCACACCTCGCGCCCCGGCACCACATTCACCACGCCTTCAAACAAGCTCATCGGCATGGTCAGCGCCCGCCGACGCCGACTCTCGCGCCCCGCCGAGTTGTTGAGCAGCAGCGACATGCGCCCAAGCTCTGCCGTCCACACCGACAGTATCGACGACCGGTCGCTGTATGTGATGGTGCGAAGCGCCACCCCCCGTACATTCTGATACATATTACTATCTACTATTTAAATCCAATCAAGAACTCCTATCTACAATCTAAATCTTAATAAGCCCTATCTATCATATAAATCATATAAATCATATAAATCTTATAAATCTTATACCTCTTATAAATCTTATCTCACATAGAGCCTCCCACAAAGTTACAAAATTTCCCGCCAATCCCCGCACACCGCCCTTTTATCCCCCGCCCAACCACACCTTTATTCCTCACCCCCACTCACAAATCCCCACCACTTCCCTTGCTTTTCCCGTCTCTTTCACTACCTTTGCATTGGGTCATACATGTGACAAAGAAATTACAAAATTGTTGCAACAAAAGTTAATGCGAATTAACATTGTACCATCTGCCACATCTTGTTACAACGTTTTGTAACAATCGTGTAACAATATTCACGCTTCTTAAACCTTTATTTATTAGATATTTATAACATTGTAAAATTTATTTTTCGTGAATTAACACTTATTAACAGCGTAACACCTGACATGGCTTTGTAACATTTGCAACTTTGGGCATCAGAAAAAACAAAACAACAGTTTCAACTCAGAAACATACTCCATTCTCTGACATTATTTATCTTCACTGCAATCATACAAATCGCTTAAAAACTCAAAATTATGGGAACTGCAAAATTTCAATCAAACCTGATGAATCTCCAGAACAACCTTCTGAACTTCGCTTACATGCTCACCTCTAACCGCGACGACGCCTACGACCTCCTCCAGGACACCACTCTCAAGGCCCTCGACAACGAAGACAAGTACGCCGAAAACACCAACTTCAAGGGTTGGGTCTTCACCATCATGCGCAACATCTTCATCAACAACTACCGTCGCGCCGGCCGAGCCGCCACTATCGTCGACACCACCGAAAACCTCTACCACCTCAACCTCTCACAGGACTCCGGCATCGAAACACCCGAAGGCTCATTCGGCGTAAACGAAATCTCTGCCGCCATCAACGAGTTCGCCGACGAATACCGCATCCCCTTCTCGATGCACGTCGCCGGTTACAAGTACAACGAAATCGCCGAAAAGATGAACCTCCCCCTCGGCACCGTCAAGAGCCGCATCTTCTTCGCTCGCAAAAAACTCCAGCAGCGCTTCGCCGACTACCGCTAAACCCTCACGCCGAGCCACGCAGGCTCACCTAAAGAAGAGTTCCTCGAAACCCATCAGGCCAAGACTTCCCATAGAATCCTCGCCCCAAAGGCTGAAACACTCACTCCTTCAGGCACACAATTTAAGCGACCCCCTCCCTCGCGGCGCCCACGCCGCAACGCAGCCCTCCTGGACTGTCACCAAGACTCAAAACAGTACATAACTAACATAACGCATAAACCCCTGCACCACACTCCGAAATTCAAGCTAAAATCCATATCCCTCAGCGTGCAGGCAACAACACAACGTTTCCGGGCAACGTCCCGGGTAGAAAAGATTACATTTAGGCTTACAAAAATCCAAAAACATATCGATTGCAGCGAAAGCCGAGGACTCCGGTCCCCGGCTTTACTGCTTTCATTCCCCCACTGCCCGAAAAACACCTCCAGGGCTCTCCAAAATCCGCATATAAGGAAAAAATTGTATAACTTTGCAACATATAAACACATCCACTCTATGATCAAGAATCTGATGTTCGACCTCGGCGGCGTTATCATGGACATCCGGCGCACACGCTGCATCGAGGCTTACGACAAGCTCGGCCTGCCCGACGCTGCCTCATATTTCGGCGACTACGAACAGAAGCCCCCCTTCAGTACCCTCGAAGAGGGTCTCATCACCCCCGACCAGTTCCACTCCGACGTGCGCAAGCTCATCACACACCCCATCACCGACACCGAAATCGACGCCGCATTCTGCCGCTTCCTCATCGGCATCCCCACTCGCCGCCTCCGCATGCTCGAAGACCTCCACCGCAACTTCCGCATCTACCTGCTCTCCAACACCAACCCCGTGCTCTGGGACCAGTTCATCATCCCCGAATTCAAGAAGGACGGCCACGACATCAACCACTACTTCGACGGCATAACAACCTCCTTCGAGGCCAAGTGCATGAAACCCTCGCCCGAGATTTTCAGCTATGCCGCCCGCACCATGGACATCGTCCCCGCCGAGACTCTCTTCTTCGACGACTCCGAGGCCAACTGCCTCGCCGCCGAGCGTTGCGGTTTCGCCGCCTCTCACGTCCTCGGCCTCTAAACCTGCCATCTCACCCATGGACTCCAAGCATAACAAGGCCGTAGGCGTTGTCGGTGTGTTCGACGGTGTGCACCGCGGACACATGGGCCTCCTCAGCCATGTCCGTGCCGAGGCCCGGAAGCGCGGCGCGCGAGCCATCGCCTTCACCTTCGACCAGCACCCCCTCGAAGTGATACGCCCCGAGGCGGCCCCCAAGTGGGTCACACTCCCGTCGCACCGCAACAACCTCCTCTCCGACAGCGGCATGGTCCACCAGGTCGTCGAGTTTCCCTTCGACGACAACATGCGCCGTCTCACCGCCGCCCAATTTGCCGCCATGCTCAGCCGCGACTACGGCGTGGAGCACCTGGTCATGGGCCACGACCACACGTTCGGCAGCGACCGCCTGAGCACCCTCGACGACTACGCCCGAGCCTGCGCCCAGAGCGGCGTCACCGTGTCGCGCGCCCCGCGTTTCCAGCTCACCGACCACCCCGGAATGCCAGTGTCCAGCACCTCCGTTCGCAAGGCAGTCGCCGCCTCCGATTTCCCCCTCGCCGCCGACCTCCTCGGCCGGTCCTACGA
>JAXJRL010000072.1:0-12080 GCA_036310635.1 Muribaculaceae bacterium
ATAACACACAAATGAACCGACGGCGGCCTCGGAGAAAATCCGAAGGCCGCCGTCGGCTTATTTTAAGGGGTGGCGTCCGTCATGGACTGCCAGTCATGAGATTCGTTTTGCGGGGAATCACTTACGGTTCTTGCGGAAGAAGAAGAAACTCTTGCGCTTGTGGTGTCTGTGGCTGTGGCCGCCTTCCTTGCCGTCCTCGCCGTAGCCGTAGGCATAACCGTAAGCCTTGTTGCTGTAAGTGCCGTAGTGGCCGTAGCGGCGGTAGATGTAGGCCGTGCTGCCAACGTTAACACCGTTGAGCACCAGATATGCGTGCGGCAGACGACCGGTGTTGATGGCGTCGTGGAGCACCTTCAGGCCCTTGCGTGTCGAGAAATCGGCACGGGTGATGTAGAGCTGCACGTCGGAGTGGGGCGCGATGAGGAATGTGTCTGACACAAGGCCGATGGGGGCGGTGTCGAGAATCACATAGTCGAACTTGGCGCGGAGCTGGTTGAAGAGCTGGTTTGCGCGGTCGCTGAGCAGGAGCTCGTTGGGATTTGGCGGAACGGGACCGGCGGGGAGGATGTAGAGGTTGGGGCTGAACGAGCTCTGCTGAATGAGCTTGTCTACGTTGGGCTCCATGCCCGAAAGGAAGTTGGTGACGCCAGTTGCATTTGTCATGCCGCACATATGCGCCAGAACGGGACGACGGATGTCAAGACCCACAACAACCACGCGCTTGCCTGTCAGGGCGTAGGTCATGGCCAGGTTGAGGGCGACGAATGTCTTACCCTCGCCTGAGACTGATGAGGTGATCAGAATGACCTTCTTTTCGGGAGAATCCGAACGCAGGAAGTTGACATTGTTGCGGAGCAGGCGGAAGAGCTCGGCGATTGACGTAGAAACGCTTTCGCCTACAACCACGGTGTCGTCGGAGTTGTTGAGGCAAATCTCACCGATTACCGGCACCTTGGTCACGCGCTCCAGCTCCTCCTTGTCCGAGAACTTGGGAAGGAGCAGGCGCTTGATGGTGATGATGATGGCCGGGATGAGCAGACCGATGAGCAGACCGATGCCGATGTAGGAATAACGGTCGGGGCGCACGGGGCCGCTGCCGGTGGGATTGTCGATGAACTGTGCCGTCGGGGTGGCAAGTGTTTTCTGCAGTGCTATTTCCTCACGCTTCTGAAGGAGGAAGGTGTAGATGTTCACCTTAACCTGCTGTTCGCGGAAGATCTCGTTCAGGCCCTTGTCAACGGTGGGCTGCACGGCAAGCTGTCCAGCGCTGCGTGAGTCAAGAGCGGCGATTGAACGGCGGCGTGCTCCCATCTCACGTTTGGCAGCACCGATGTTCGACACAATCTGCTGCTTCTGGCGGTTGAGGTTGGCCTGGAGCTTTTCAATCTGGGGGTGTTCGGCGCCCATCGACTCGAGGGCGCGGTCATAGTTGGAAACGGCCTTGTTGTAGGCATCGATGCTCTGCGACAGTGCCTGGTTGTCGGTGATGACGGGGAGCTGTGAGTAGGCATCCTGCTTGTTGACCTGCGACTCAAGCTCACCGAGGAGCTGACGCTGTGCGTCAACCTCGGCAATCTGCGATTCAGAACTGCTGCGCTGTGCCAGATTCATGGAAGTCTGCGCGGCCATGTCGACAACATTGTTTGCCTCACGATAATTGCGGAGACGGTCCTCGACGTCGCGGAGCTCGCCGTTGATCATGCCCAGACGGTCGAGGATGAACACCTCGGTCTGGATTGCGGAACGGTTCTTGTCCTCGATGATCTGCTGGTTGTAGAAGTCAACGAGAACGCGGAGAATGTCGCGACCCTGCTCGATGACGGGAGTGTTGAGGCCGAGGCGAAGGATTGACTGCGAGTTCTTGGCAAAACCGATGGTGAGGTTGGCTGACAGCTGGCCGGCAACAGTGTTGGGGTTTTGGATCACCACTTTCTCAGTGCCGTACATTTTCTTGGTGAACGGCGACTGGGTCAGGGTGAGGGTGCCTTGCGACAGCTCAATCTTGGCGGGGAGCTTGGGAACGCGGGTCACATGCTTCTCCTTGCCATCGGAATAGTTGGCAGAGGTCGAGACCTCATATCCTTCGTCAGTTTTGTCAATGTAGATCTCGATAGGGGTGGAGAGCTGCTGAAGGCTGATGGAGTCAAGTTTGACGATGACGGCCGATGACTTGTATTCGGGCACGTCGCGAAGCTTGCCGACATGGTAGTATGAGTAAGCCAGGTCGAGCGAGTCAACAATCTTGATCAGGTTGTTCTTGGAGCGCAGGATTTCGATTTCAGTTTCATCGATAATCGACTGCAGCTCCATCATGGGATCGGACATGCCGAGCATCTGCTGGCTCTTTGTCGAGGCGTTCTCGTCGCTGAGGTAGATAGATGCGCTGACATTGTAGATCGGAATGATGGTGGACACATAATAATATGCGCCGATTCCGCAGATGATGATGCTGAGGAGGAACCATTTCCAGTTGGAGAGGAAGTCAAGCAACAGACCGGTGACATCAAACGAGTCCTCGATTTGTTTCTTTTCGGGTTCCTTGTTAGTCTGGTTTTCCATAAAAAGGATGGGCTAAAGGATAATCAGAATAAAATTTTGTGTATTAGCTTGAAATAACACCTTTGGCGTTTTGCTTACTTGGAGAGGTTGACAATGCCGATAACCAGGCCGGCAACAGAGGATATGCCGCTGACAACGGTGATGGCGGTGGTCCAACCCTGGTGCATCTGCCATGCGTTCTGCTTAGCCGAACGGTTGGGCTCCACGTAGATGAAGTCATTCTGCTGGAGGTTGAAGTAGGGCGAAACCAGGAGGTTGCGGTCGTGGAGGTTCAGGCGGTGAATCTCGTGCGAGCCGTCGGGATTAGTACGATAGAGGAGGATGTTCTCACGGTCGCCGCGAATTTCGAGGTCGCCGGCCATTGCGATTGCCTCGAGGATGTTGAGGCGCTCGTTCTTGGATGTGATCTGACCGGGCGATTTAACCTGGCCGAGGATGGTAACGCGGAAGTTCATGAGACGGATCTCGACGGTGGGCGACTGCTTGACGTACTTGGGGCAGATCATGTCGCGGATTTCTTCAGCGAGCTGCTGCTTGGTCTTGCCGGCTACGTGGATGGTGCCGAGAATGGGGAAGTTGATGTTTCCGTCAACGTCAACCAGATAGTAGTCTGTCGAGGCCTCGGTACTTGCGCCTTGGATGTTTGACTGGGCGCTTGACTGGATGGTGCCTTCGGGGGTTATGTACATGCCCTTGTTGAAGGGGGCCACAGCAGCCTGGTCGGCGGCATAAACACGGATGTTGAGGAGGTCGCCTGCGCTGAGTACGGGATCAACGGGTTGTTTCTGCTGAGCGAGGAGCTCCTGGGGGAGCTGTTCAGCGTCCTTGAAATAGGTTACTTTGCCGGGAGCGGAGCAACCGGTCACGATTGCGGCCAGAACTGCCGCTGCAAGAATTTTATGAAGCTTCATAGTGTGATGATGGTTTGATATTCTAAAGCAGGAGCGTATAGAGGCCGGCACCCAGCATGTGCAATAACACGCTGATAGACAGCAGACAACAACAAAGTTGTCCGTCGGAGGAGAGACAGATGCGGCTAAAATGCGCTAAATCAGTGCGAAATTAGTGAAAATTATGGAGATAACAGCAACAACATGTGTAGAACTTTTCTCCACACTTTGCTACCGGGAGCATCCAGACGCATACGGATGGCAAATAGTCCGCCGTCAGACAACACAGAAGGCCGCGACGCCATTGCTGGAGTCGCGGCCTTGATTATGTCGCTTGCCTTACGGCAGTCGGTTCCGAATCGGATCAGATCCACATGGTGAACGCGAAGTCCTGACGGTGGGGCAGGTTCTCGTTCCAGGGATAGAGACGGTAGCCCACACGGAACACGCCTGCCTCGCGGAGCTTGGCGGAGAGTTCGTAGGTAACTACATTGCCGTCCTGGGCAACGGGCTTGAACTGGAGGGCGCCCTCGAAGTGGTCAACACCGTCGCGTACGCTGTGGATCACCTGCTCGAGGTGGAGATCCTCACCGAGGCCGTTGGTGTCGATCTTGGCGATGATCTTGTAAGCCTCGCCGGTAACGGCCGATGTGTAGTCGGTCTGCTTCTCAAGGCTTACCACCTTGACGCCGGGCCATGCCGCTGCAACTTTCTCCTTCCAGGCCACAATCTGGCGGGCAAGTGAGAACTCGTTGGCGCTGAGAGCGTTGGCTCGGGTTGCTTCCTTGTTGTAGAAGCGGTCGATATAGTCGTCGATCATGCGCTTCATGGTGAAGTGGGGAGCGATGTCGCCGATAGAGCCCTTGATGTACTGGATCCACTCGGGAGAGTAGCCCTTCGAATTCTTGGCGAAGTAGAGGGGGATGATTTCGTTCTCAAGCATCGAGTAGATGGTAGCGGCGTCGAGCTTGTCCTGCTGAGCCTGGTCGGTGAAGGTGCGCTTGTCGGTAAGAGCCCAGCCGGCCTTCTCGTTGAAGCGGTAGCCTTCGTACCACCAGCCGTCGAGCACTGAGAAGTTGAGCACGCCGTTCATCTCGGCCTTCTCGCCCGATGTGCCCGAAGCCTCGAGGGGACGGGTGGGGGTGTTGAGCCAGATGTCAACACCGGTCACGAGACGCTTGGCCACGATCATGTTGTAGTCCTCGAGGAAGATGATCTTGCCGAGGAACTGCGGCATGCGCGAAATCTCCATGATGCGCTTGATCAGGCCCTGGCCTGCGCCGTCGGCGGGGTGAGCCTTGCCCGAGAAGATGAACTGAACAGGGAACTTCTCGTTGTTGACAATCTTGTCGAGACGCTCCAGGTCGGTGAAGAGAAGGTGTGCGCGCTTGTAGGTGGCGAAACGGCGGGCGAAGCCGATGATGAGGGCATTGGGGTTGATCTTGTCAACAATCTTCATCACCTGCGAGGGATCGCCCTGGTTTGCGAGCCACTTGGCCTTGAAGTCGCGCTTTACAAAGTTGATGAACTTGTTCTTGAGGGTCATGCGCATGTTCCAGATCTGCTCGTCGGGAACAGCGAAGATGCCTGCCCAGGCCTCGGGGTTGCTCTGGTCGGTGAACACCTGCTTGCCGAGCTTCTTGGCATAGAAGTCCTTCCATTCGGAAGCGGCCCATGTGGGCATGTGTACGCCGTTGGTCACATAGCTGACATGCGACTCCTCCCAGGAGTAACCCTTCCAGATGCCGGCGAACATTTTCTTCGACACCTCGCCGTGAAGCCAGCTTACGCCGTTGGCCTCCTGACAGGTGTTCAGGGCGAATACCGACATGGAGAAACGCTCGTTGGTGTCGGGATTCTCGCGACCCATGTTCATGAGCTCCTGCCAGGAGATACCCAGCTTGGAGGGGAACACATTCATATACTTGTAGAAGAGAGACTCGTCGAAGTAGTCGTGGCCGGCGGGCACGGGAGTGTGGACGGTGTAGAGCGACGAAGAGCGCACGATTTCAAGAGCCACATTGAAGGGCAGGTGCTTCTCGGTCACGTAGTCCACGAGGCGCTGCAGGTTGAGCAGGGCGGCGTGGCCCTCGTTGCAGTGGTAGAGGCGGTTGTCGATGCCGAGCTTCTTGAGCATGAGCACGCCGCCGATGCCGAGCACATACTCCTGCTTGATGCGGTTCTCCCAGTCGCCACCATAGAGCTGGTGGGTGATCTGACGGTCGAACTCGGAGTTCATGTCGAAGTCGGTGTCAAGCAGATAGAGCTTCATGCGGCCCACGTTCACGCGCCAGATGTGGCTGTAGACGATGCGGTCGGGGAAGGGGATTTCCAGAATCATGGGACGGTTGTCGTCCTCCATTACCTGCTCTATGGGCAGCTGGTTGAAGTTCTGGGGCTCATAGTTGGCGATCTGCTGGCCGTCAACGCTGAGAGTCTGGGTGAAATAGCCGTAGCGGTAGAGGAAACCGACAGCGGTCATGTTGACACGGCTGTCAGAAGCCTCCTTGATGTAGTCGCCGGCGAGCACGCCGAGGCCGCCGGAGTAGATTTTCAGACAGTTGCAGAGGCCGTACTCCATGGAGAAGTATGACACGGAGGGGATGTCGGTGCGCATGGGAACCGACATGTACTCCTTGAAGGAGTTGAAGACCTTGTCGATGCGGGCGAGCATGTCCTCATCGGCGAGGATTTCGTCGAGACGTTCAGCCGAGATCTGCTGGAGGAGCATCACCGGGTTTTCGCCGGTCGAGCGCCAGAGCTCGGGATTGATGTCGCGGAAAAGGTTTTTACCTTCGCTGTTCCAAACCCACCAGAGGTTCTTGGCAAGTTCTTCGAGGGGTTTGAGCCGAGCGGGGAGTTCGGCCCTTACAGTAATGTCGCGCCAGACGGGGGCATTAGTGTTTGTTACCGGAAGTTTCATAATTGATTTAGATATCTAATTGTAACAGTTTTATTAGACTAAATAATACGGGGGTTGATCGAGAGTGAATCAGATGCATTTGTGACCGAGCTCGGCACGGCAACGCGCGTTGTCGGAGGCCTTGCGGTAAGCCACGAGGTATTCGATGATGAAGTTCTTCCACGAGGCGGCGGCGGCTGTTGCCCGTGCCGCTTTGCTGATGGTCTCGCGGTCGGCCTTGGGAGCATCGATAAGGAGGTTTACAGACTGTGCGATCCGCTCGCAAGCCTGGGAATAGTTCGAGTCGTTGCGGGGTACCACATGCACGCCGCAGTCCTCGAAGCGGTTGTCATAGTTGTCAAGAATCCAGCGGCCGAATCCCGAGAGGGATGTTGTGACGGTGGGCACGCCGAAAGCCACTGATTCGAGGGGAGTGTATCCCCAGGGCTCGTAATAACTGGGGAACACTGTGGCATCGAGACCGATGAGTAGGTCGTAGTACGACATGTTGAAAATGCCGTCGTTGCCGTTAAGATAACAGGGCACGTACACAACCGACACATTGTCGCCCTCGGCATTGTTGAAACCGAGACGGCGGATATGCGCCAGGATGGCATCCGAGTCGGGATTGTGAAGCGAGTGGGAGAGATAAGGTTCGTTCATGGGCTTCGAGGGCTTGGCTCCGCCGTCAACAGCCGCCTTGAGGTCGGCACGCGGGCCGGCGCACCATGCGGGCACCATGACGAATGCAAGCACCTTGCGGTCGGGATGGAGGTCGGACAGACATCTTGCCGAATCAAGGAAGAGGTCTATGCCCTTGTTGCGATACTCGCAACGTCCGGAAGTGGCCATGATGAAGGTGTTGTTGGGATTGTACTCATGGCCGGCCAGAAGCGAGGCAACATTGCAGAGCACGCGGCGAGCCTCGTTCCTGCGGGCGTCGAACACGCGGCGCGCGGGTACGAAGCCCGGTTCGAATCCGTTGGGGGTGACGATATAGGGACGGATGTCGAGCAGTTGCTCGCACTCGTCGGCAGTGATGCCGCTCACTGTGGTGAAAGCGTCAGCCTGGTGTGCGGCGATCTTCTCGAGAGAGTGCTTCGACTCCATGTTGAGCTCGCCGGCCATCTGGTCGCCGTTATAATTGTGGAGATAATCGTACAGAGGTTTGCCGTTGGAGCAGATGCTGCGTCCTATGCTTGTGGCATGGGTGGTGAAGACCGTAGCGGCATTGGGAAGAAGCTGCTTCACGCCCAGGAGGCCCATGCCGGTAGTCCATTCATCGAAATGGGCAATGATGCGACCGGGAGCGTCCGCTGGTTTGTAGAAGCGAACTATGTCGCTGATGACGATTGCGGAGGCATAAGAGAAAGCGCACGACTCATCGTAGTCGCCGTAAGCGTGGAGCGAGTCAACATGGAACTGTTGCCACATCTCGGCATAGAGCTGGTCTTTTACATCCTTGTCGAGCAGATTCCTGAAACCCACAAGCACCACGGTGGGCTTGCCGGGGATGTCCCAATATCCCACGCGGACAGTGATTCCGTAGGGAAGCGACACCTGCTTGCGCCACTCTGTAAGACGTCGGGGAGTTTCCTTGAAATAGGGTGAGGGATTATCCTTGGACCATAAATCCGGCCCTATGAAAACGAGTTTGTCTCCGAAAAGGAGTTGAAGAGTTTTAGCCTTTGTGGACAGAACTGTAAAAATTCCACCTACTTTGTTGCAGACTTCCCAGCTTGTTTCAAAGAGAAAATCGTAATCGTTGGCTTCTTGGCTCATTGACTATGAGGTTGGTTAAGAGACTCTTAATATTAGTTAATGCAATTGCGGCCCATACAAAATACAACCCTCGGATGATGGATTGCAGAGACACACAAAGCCCCGCGCAAAACCATTGCCATTTCCTTAGTTTGTACTCAAAAAGAGCCACTTAAAGTGCTATTTTAAAGTGCAAAGGTAACTATTTTTTTTGAGATATACAACTCAGCCCCCGTTTATGACACGGACAAAGGGAAAGACAAGGGTTTGAAGCACAAGCCATATACCATTTAAACTACTGAGGGTCAACATCATAATGCACAAGCATACCCTTCATGGAAGCCAGCGAATGCATACGGATGTAAACATCGCGGAGAACCTCGCGCACACGGGGCATGGAGGCCTGGGGCTCGATTTTCAGCATGATCTTGCGTATATAGAGATTGGCGACCCTCGCCACCGGCGGCTCCTGGGGACCGAACACGCGGTTGCCGAACAGACGGCGCAGCTCAGCGGCATAGGCCGAGGCCACGGAGTCGAGAGCACGCGCGTCGCGGTGCTTGATGTAGATGTAGATCACGCGGGAGAAGGGCGGATAGCAGTATTTCATACGCTCGGCCAGCTCATGCTCATAGAAGGCCATATAATTGTGCTCGCGGGCAAAAGCCACGACTGGATTCTCCACATTCCGCGCCTGGATCACAACCGTTCCCGCCACCTTGCCACGTCCGGCACGGCCGCCAACCTGCTCGAGCATGTTGAAAGCGCGCTCGGCGGAGCGGAAATCCGGGTAGGCCGACAGCGAATCCGCATCGAGCACCACCACCGTCGACACGCCTTCGAAATCAAGACCCTTGGTTACCATCTGCGTGCCCACAAGGATGTCGGCCTTACGCTGCGAGAATGCGTCGATGATGCGCGAGTAGTCCTCCTTATTGCGCGTGGTGTCGAGATCCATGCGCAGAAGCCTGGCCTTGCCGAAGAGCTGGGCCACATCGTCCTCTATTCGTTCCGTGCCGTAGCCGACAACCTCTATTGAGGGCTCCTTGCAGACAGGGCAGACCTCGGGCATGGGATAGGTGGCGCCGCAGTAGTGGCAATGCAGACGGTCGGTATGACGGTGGTAAGTGAGCGACACATCGCAGTGCTCACACTTGGGGATATAGCCGCACTGGCGGCAGAGGGCCACAGGGGCATATCCGCGGCGATTCTGGAACAGGATGACCTGGTTGCCGTCACCGATGGCCTGAGAGACAAGCGCGGCGGTTGACCGGGCGAACGCGCCAGTTATCTCCATGCGTTTGCGCGCCAGATTCATGTCCACAACCTCGATTTTAGGCAAAACAGCGCCAGCGAAACGCTCCGAAAGCGACACCAGTCCGTACTTGCCGGTGGATGCCTTGTAGTATGTCTCCACCGTCGGCGTGGCGCTCCCCAGGAGGGTGGGGGCACCATGCATGGATGCAAGGACCGTTGCCACATCGCGGCCGTTGTAGCGCGGAGCCGGATCGTACTGCTTGTAGCTGGGCTCGTGCTCTTCGTCAACAATCACCAGGCCAAGCTTGGCAAACGGCAGCAATGCCGCCGAACGGGCACCGATCACCACGCAGGGCGAATTGGAGTGAAGCAGGCGCTGCCATATCTCCACACGTTCGTTGTCTGAAAACCGCGAGTGGTAGATGACCACCTGATGGCCGAACACGCGCTGCAGGCGTCGTGTCAACTGTGTGGTCAGCGCTATTTCCGGCACCAGATAGAGCACCTGCATCTTCCGGCGCAGAACATAGTCAATGAGATGGATATAGATTTCCGTCTTGCCACTGCCGGTGACACCGTGCAGCAGGCAGACACGTTTGTCCATGAAGGAACGATGCACACCGTCGAGGGCCTGACGCTGGGCATCGGAGAGCACCGGAAGCTCCTGGCACGGCGCGCCGTCGTAGCGGAATCGCGACACCTCGCGGGTGTAGACTTCCACAACGCCCTTCGAGGCCAGAGTGCGAACTGTCTCCGCAGGCACTCCCGAGCGCTCCAGAAGCGCCTCGCGGGTGACCTCGCGCAACGGTTCCGGGGCAGGGCGCATGAACCCGCTCAGGTCAATGAGCGACATCAGAGCCTTCTGCGACCGCTCGGAGCGGCGCACCTTCTCGAAAGCACTGCCCAGCGCCACGCTGTCGCCGCGGGGAAATGCCACGCGCACATATGTGCATTTTTTAGGCCTGAACCGCTCAATCAGCTTCTCGCTGATTATCACCGCGCCTTTTTCTATCATGCGGTTGGTGACGGCGGCAATGCCCTTGATGCCGGTGGCCTTGCCGAGTGCCGACAGCGACACCTTTCCATTGGCGTCGAGATGCTGCCACACGAACAGCTCTCGTTCAGTAAGCACCGCGGCCGCCTCTTCGGCCTCCATGTCCGGGTTAGCCTCAACAACTGTCTCGCTCTCCACCTTGAGGCCGGCGGGCAGCGCCGCCTTCATCACGTCGCCAACTGAGCAGAGATAGTAATCGGCCATCCACTGCCATAGTTTCAGCTGGGGATAGCGTATGACCGGCTTGTCGTCGAGCACCGAGGCTATGTCCTTGACCTGAAAGCCCTCCGGGGCCCTGTCGGTCACAGACTCCACTATGCCGGTATAGAACTTGTGTGCGCCAAAGGGCACGATGACCCTGACGCCCGGCA
Source organism: Muribaculaceae bacterium (assembly GCA_036310635.1). GTDB lineage: Bacteria > Bacteroidota > Bacteroidia > Bacteroidales > Muribaculaceae > CAG-873. Next base: position 10,795 of record JAXJRL010000072.1, read on the forward strand.
CCACCGATGCGCGCATCGCCTCGGGCACCGCGTATGAGAACGTAGGCTCGAGAGGCAGAGGCAGGATGACATTGGCGAAGACTGGTGACATGGGTAAACGCGTTTCCGGGTTATCAGCAACACAAAGTTAAGAAAAAAGTGAGAGAATAGTGGCAGCCGCACTTATAAAAAAGAACGATTCCGGGGAGCCGTCGCAAGGACAGCGCTCCGGAATCGGGTAAAATCAATGCTGTGTTCCTGCACAGACTGTCTTAAGACAGCTTGTAGAGGTCGAGCTGTGCGGGATCGAAGTTGGCGATGAAGTCGGCGTGCTTTGCCACTTCGGCCTGTGCCATCTTGTTGTAGACCGAAGCCGAGCGTGTGAACGACTCAGTGCGGTTGGCATCGAGCAGAAGCAGATAGCCCATCACGATGTTGCCGGCCATCTCCACGAGACGACGGGCCATGAAATCGGTGTAGCGGGGCTCGTTTACCGCAGCGACCTTCTCGACAGCAGCCTTATACTGTTCGGTGGCGGTCATGAGCACTTCCTTGAGAGGCATGAGCTCGAGCTTGATCTCCTCAGCGGCATAGCCGTCGATGAGGGTGAGGTAAGTTCCTGTGGTGACGTGGCGGATGGCAGCCACAACCTGGAGCTGGGTGGTACCCTCGTAGATGGAGGTGATGCGTGCGTCGCGGTAGAGGCGTTCGCAGGCATAGTCCTTCATGAAGCCGGAACCGCCGTGCACCTGGATGCAGTCGTAGGCGTTCTGGTTGCAGTATTCCGAAGACATGCCCTTTGCCATGGGGGTGAGGGCGTCGGCGAGCTTCTTGTAGAGCTTCATCTCCTTGCGCTCGTCGCCGGTGAGCTGACGCTCGCGGGCGATATCCTCGTACACCTTGTAGAGGTCCACGTAGCGCGAGGTTTCGTAGAGCAGCGAACGGGAAGCGTCGAGCTTGGCCTTGATGACCGAGATGAGTTCGGCCACGGCGGGGAACTCGATGATGGCCTTGCCGAACTGCTTGCGCTCGCGGGCATACTGGAGAGCCTCACGGTAAGCCAGCTCGGAAACGCCTACAGACTGAGCGGCGATGCCGAGACGGGCGCCGTTCATCAGGGCCATCACATACTTGATGAGACCCATGCGGGTGTCGCCGCAGAGCTCGGCGGGGGCGTTCTTGTAAGTGAGCTCGCAAGTGGGCGAACCCTTGATGCCCATCTTGTTCTCGATGCGGCGCACATTCACACCGCCGTTGCGCTTGTCGTAGATGAACATGGACAGGCCACGGCCGTCGGTGGTGCCTTC